>USAP01000012.1 GCA_900552775.1 uncultured Eubacteriales bacterium
TCTTGACAGCCGATTAACATATAAAACATCGCTGAAGGAGCTTATGCAGAACTGCTTTTACACCCCTGTCGGATCTCACAATTTAACTGATGAATATATTTATCACGATAACGAAAACAAGACTGTTTTATATATGTTTGAAGAAATGCTCAAAGAATTCGAAGACGCCGATGTGACTTCAAAAAAAGCAATAAAATGCATTTTATCGTTGATTTTGATAAAAATTTTAAAAACATATTTAGGCAGACACACCACGGATGACAATGACCATATAAATTACGTTATACACTATGTAAATGAGAATTATTCGGAAAATATTTCTCTCTCGGACATTGCAAATTCATTAAATATAAGCGTTTCCGCGCTTTCGCGCGAATTTGCACATAAAACGGGGGTGCAGTTTCACGAATACATTCAGAAACTGCGCATTTTTCAAAGCTGTATTCTTTTTTCCGAAACGCCTCTGAACCTCGAATCGGTGGCGGAAAGCGTCGGATATTCAGATATAAAACATTTTCGGGATGTTTTCAGAAAATATATACATATGACTCCTACCGAATTTAAAAGAGCCGTTAAGGAGGTGAGAAATTGTCCCCGCGATTTTGCAACCTGCAATATTGAATGTAAATACGAGTTTATCTGCAACGGCAGTTATGTGCGTTAAATCTATCAAAAGACCTTGCGTTTTAAGCACAAGACAATCAGAAAACACTCAATATAATTACCTTCCGAACACTTTCTTTGCGTAATTAACCGTTGCAAGCGCATCGGGCGCATAGCAATCGGCGCCTATCATGTCGGCGTATTCGCGCGTAAACACGGCAAACAACGCTGAAACTTGGGTAAAATAAACCTTTGTGCAAATGGGAGAAAGCAGTCGGAAACGATTGCTTTCTCGCTGTCTCTGTGGTATAATATTTGCAAGATAAATGTGAATATGTAGGTGAAACAATATGAACCGTGATGATTTGGAACAGTTTATCAATGAAAACTATAACGCTGAATCAGATTATCCGTGGCTTAAATATCCGAATTACGAAGTGTTTCGGCATAGCAATAACCGTAAGTGGTTTGCTTTGATTATGGATATACCTAAAAATAAACTCGGATTGCCGGGAACGGATATAATTGATGTGGTAAATTTCAAGTGCGATCCTTTGCTGATTGGCTCTTTATTAAAGGAAGCAGGGTTTTTTCCTGCATATCATATGAATAAAGAAAACTGGATTACTGTTGCACTTGATAAAAGTGTAAATGATGATACAATAAAAATGCTTTTGGATATGAGTTACGATGCAACAGCACTAAAAACTCATAAGAAAAAAAGCTGACAGTTTCTGTTTTTATAACAGGCTTTTAAGGCAACCTGTACGGGTTGTCTTTTTCGTTTCAGAAAATTTTTTGACAGTCTTTTTATATGATGATACAATAAAGATACCGAAAATAAACTACTGAAACGGAGGAATTTCAATGAAACGAACAGTATTTGCGAGCTTTGCAGCAAGACCGAGGTGCTATTAAAAACATAAGACAGCGGGGAGCATTTCTATATGCCTTTCGCTGTCTGTATGAAAGAACCACACAACCGAGAATTATTCTCTGCTGTGTGGCTCTGTTATTTTTTTTCCTGTGCATACAGTGCCGCAAAATTAAGTAGCTGCTTTTTTGAGGAAACGCCGAGCTTGCTGTAAATATTGCCGTTATGGTATTTAAGTGTACTCTCTTTAACTTTTGCAATCTGTAAAATTTCAGGAACGGTTTTTCCCTCCAGATAGAGGTCAAATATTGTTCTCTCCTTGGGAGTAAGGCTGCGTAAACCCGAACAGAAATGATCATAATCATCCTGTATGATGATATTTTTATGTTCTTTAATCAGACGCTTGTTTTCGGTTCTGATGCGTTCAATCTCGCTTTGCAGACTCTCGTTTTTTTCGGAATGCTCATCGAAGATTTTTTGATATTCGTTATCCTTTCCGGCAAGAAATGCAAAAAGGTCGTCAATTTCCATAATACCGCTTTGACTTTCGTCGGAATATGTCTTTTCGGATTGCTTTATTTTGTCAAGCGATTTTTTTATCGGAAGGATAAATCGTTTTGAAAAATACAGGCTAAGGCTTAAAACAGCAAATCCCAAAATCAGAATTATGAGTATAAGCTGTATGGTGTTTTTCGTTTCCAGCTCGGAATAATCCGCATACGGCATCATAACCGTAATCGAATAAGGTGTGTTTTCGGAATAAAGAGTTGTGTTTCTCGTCATGCCAATATATGCGCCGTATTCATTTTTTAAAGCGACAAGACCCTTTTTCAGCGGCTTGATTTTGAGGGAATCCTTAGGTGCAAGAAAATATCCGTTTTTTGCTCCGCAGCTTAATCCCTCTTTGATATTGATTTCTTTATCGTCCGAGCGGGAGAATATGCAGGTTATGTGCGGAAGCGTGGACGGCTGTGCGTGTGCGGACTTAAAAACGCTTTCGTTTACTTCAAAGCCGCAGATGCCGTAAACGCGGCCGCCGTCGCCTCTGATAGGAAGCGCTACAAGCATAACATGCTCCGACGTTCCGGGAAGCATTATAATATTACAAATGTGAGAGGCTTTTTCAATCGGCTCGGCGGTATCCGAAAGAACTTCTTCAAAATTTGGGAATCCCCCGGTGTCAAATTCCAAATGCCATTTACGGTGAGGCATAATGCCTTTGTTTATTGCAGCCTTCACATTTCCCCTGTAAAGAAGCATTGTTTCCTTGTCCGTCGTTCCGAACAGATCCTGATTAAGGTACACGCCTGCTTTTGAACCGCTTTCGCCGGTTTGAGATGCGTTAATCAGAATAAAAGCGCCGGAACAGCTTGCCTTTAAAAGCTCGTTCTTCAATAAATCAATATAGCGTTCCTCAAGAGCGTTGATATGCAAAGAAGAATTTTGAACGCCGCCAAAATCTGTATTTTCCGAATTGAGATATTGCTCGGTAAGCTGCGCGGCTTTTTCGGAAAGCTGTGCGCCGCGCAAGGTAATATCATTGTAGTAAGCCGTCATTTCACGGTCGAAAAACTCAATCTGAAGGCTTAATATATCCGATATTTTATCCTCGGTTGTCGAAAAACGTCCGAACAGGAAAAGAAAAGCCGCAAATATAAGCAATAAAACGATAGCCAGGATAAACATATATCCAAACAGCTTTTTTTGCATAGATTGTCTTTTGTTTCTTACCGATATTTGCATAATAATCCCCCGTCTATTTTTCGCAGAGCTTTTGCCAAAGTCCCTCGGCAAGTGCTTCGGGCGGCGTGTTGCTTAATATAAATTGTTTCTGTTCGTTTCTTAAATAATCGTAAAATGCGTAAACTCTGCTGTAATATTCGGGACTTTGCTGTTCCGATAAAACCTCCGAGCTTTCCTTAATTTTTTTTAGGGCTGCATAAAGTTTTTCATAATCGGCTGTCTTGAAATGGCAGTCGTCTATTTTGTCAAATGCACCGTTTGTAACGGGCATATAACCTGTTTGGCATACGAACTCAAGATTTCTCTCCGGCTCGGTGAGCCATTTGGCAAAAATCACTGCAGCCTCTGCTTTTTGACTTGATGTTTTATATGCGCAAAGACCGACTCCGGCTTGCGTGATATACGGCTTTTTTCCGTTTTCAGCGGGCAGAGGCAGTATCTCCAGCTCCATCGGCTCACTCGTTCCGTCCTCATATGTCACGGTATCATTATAGTAAAGAATTGCGGCGGACGAGCCTATGCCGGCTACAACATCGCCTGTCATCACCTGTGTGTTTGAATAGAGATTTGAAAGCATAATATGCCCTTTTGCAAGCGAATCCGCAAATTTCATGAAGGTTTGCTTAAAAATCACGTTTGACGGGTCATAGAATCCGTTGTCGGCAAAAATATTTCCTGCGCCGCTTTCCGTAGCCGCAAGCTCAATGGCGCGCAGCGGATAATCAAGAGCGCAGAACGGTTTTCCGCCCGACCAGTCATAATATTTCGCGGCAGCATCGAAAAACCCATCCCATGTGGACAGTGCTTCATATGTAACGCCCGTATCGGCTGAAAAGCGTTCAAACTGACCTCCGGCGATGAATAAAAGATGCGTGGATTTGGACACCGGGAACACGGACAGATTTCCGTCTGCCGTGCCGTCCTCCAAAAACCCCGGAACGTATGCCGAAAGCTCTTTTTCGGAAAAATATTCGTTCCAGTCAAGTAAACAATCCGTTCCAAGCTCCAGCGCGTTGCTTTTGTGTGCAAAGAAAAGGTCGGGCATTTCGGCGGAACCGGGAATCTTATTATGTGCGTCAAGCAGTTTTTCGCCTATTTTGGAGGCGTTGGACATTGCCGTGACATTGATAATAATGCCTTTTTCCATGCCAACTGTCTCGTTAAATTCGTCAACAAGCCGATTCATCGGCGAATCCGCTTGTTCTCCGTAAACGTGCCACATTGTAAGCGTAACGGGCTTGTTTTTATCAAGTTCCGATTTTTTGCAGCCGGAAAGACAGCATACCAATATGCTGAAAATGAGTAAAATTAAAAAAATTTTTTTTACAGGTTGCATACAAAAATTCCTCCGTAATATGTTTTAATGATTTTTTCTGTCCTTCGGTTTTACACCAAACATTTACCAATAAATGTAATTTTCCTATACTTTTCCCCCTACTTTTTTAAAAAAACCTGATTTTTTTGAAATTCATCCTATACTTTTGGCAAAAAGTATGGGGACAAAAAGATATTTTTATGTATAATGAAAACATGTAAAAACAACAATTTGCAGCACCGGAAAGAATTATCTGCAAAAAAAAAGATAAAGAGGCGTTCTTTTACGTATGTGTTTCAACCTATTATAAAGTAATCGCAGTTTCTTAAATAAAAAGACGGGTTCCTTTTTAGCAGATTTATCCATCACAAGTATATCACATTTTTGGCAATTAGTCAACGGCTTGCGGATAATTTGCGTAGGTTTGTGCAAAAGAAACGGGTTTATAAGTTTTTCAGAGAGGAGGCGAGGCGTATGATAAATGAGAAGCATAAAACGGCTGCATACAAAATTATTCCGTCACATGGCGGAAACCGTTACAGCTTTTTCTGTGAATTGTCGGGAAAGCTTGTCTGTACCACAGGAAAGTATTATGCAGACGATTTCGAGGCAGAGCTTTCGGCGGCATGGGAAGCGGAGGGCAAGAAAAATTTTAATTTATGCCACTTGTGCGGCAGATGGGTTGATTCGATTGTATATAATCCGGATATGCTTATGTGCGTGAATTGTGCTCCTCTTGAGGAAGAAGCAAAGTATTGCAAGCACTGCGGCGCAAAAGCAAAAAACGGAGATATAATTTGCTTTGTATGCGGCAAAAAACTATTATATGGAGGAGCTGATGAGAGTGACGAGATATAGACCGTTAAGAAAAGATGTTTTGGAGCATTTCGGTTTTGGCACCCAAAATATGAAAAGGTTTAAAATCTGCCCGTGCTGCGGAAATGCGCAGTCTGCAAAAAACAAGTTTTGCAAAGTTTGTCAGACAAAACTGCCGGAGGAAACAGTTTTTGATATTTACAGAGCAAAGCATCGTTGCTGCACCAAATGTGAAAATGTTCTCCCTAATGATGCGGAGTATTGCCCCATGTGCGGAGCAAAGCAAATTCATGAAAAAGAGGCGATTTGATTATGAAGATTATGAAAAGAAATCATGTGAAACATGCCGTTGTTCTTTTTGCCGTTGTTCTTTTTGCCGTTGTTCTTTTTGCAGCCATTTTCAGCTTTACGGCATTTGCAGACTATTCCGACGGTCAGAACTGCGGAAGCTGCGGTCACTACCACTGGGACAGCTATTGCTGCGGAAACTGCGGCCGCTGTACGGAGGACTGCAGAAGCGACTGT
The DNA here is from genome assembly GCA_900552775.1 of uncultured Eubacteriales bacterium. Lineage (GTDB taxonomy): Bacteria > Bacillota > Clostridia > UMGS1883 > UMGS1540 > CALCLY01. Next base: position 5,877 of record USAP01000012.1, read on the forward strand.
TTTGAAATCACTCATTGCCACAGCTGCGGCGCATGCTTTAACGATTTGAGCGAAAACCAATACTGCACCGAATGCTGGAATTGTATCGAATGCGGCGAAAACGACCACTGCAGGTATTGCGGAGAATGCGGCAGAGACATTTGCAGCGGCTGTAATGTATGCGAAGACTGCCGCCGGACGAACGGCGCCATGTGCCCGTACTGCGACGAGTGTCTGACCTGCCTTTACGGGAGCGGAGGGTTTGAGGAGGAGGATATGTGCAAGACCTGCCGCGCAACTCTTGCCTGCTGTCTGGAAATCGTTTGCCAGGATTGTTTGTCAGCCTGCAACCAATGTAAATTGGAGGACGATTTCTGTAAAGGTTGCGAAAAGTGCAACAACTGTGTTACGGACGGCGTCATCTGCCAGGAATGCGATAGGTGTAAGGATTGCTGGCCGGATGATCACTGTACGGAATGTAACAGCTGTGCATATGAATACCACGATACCTGCGAAATGTGCGAAAATTGCGCCGAAAAAGACGACAGAATCTGCCAAAGCTGCGGCAGCTGCGGCTTTTGCTGCGACTGGGAGCCGAGCGATATTTGCCCCAACTGCGGCGCTTGCCCCGAAGAATATGACAGACGCTGCGAGGACGGGGAACACTGCAACAAGTGCTGGGAGTGGATTTGTGAAAACTGTAATCAGTGTAACTACGAAGGCTACATACTTTGCTCTGATTGCGGAGATTACTGCAGCTCGTGCGAAAATTTCTGCTACGAATGTGAGAAATGCGAGGAATGCTGCCGCAGAACCAGCGAAGAAAACGGCTGTTACCACGATATATGCGTGGAAAGCAGTGACTGGGACGATTATTCTCACCGCTGCCAATCCTGCGAAAACTGCTTTGAAGAAGATGAGATGTGTGATGACTGCAGCCTTTGCGCAGAGTGCTGCCTTAACGAAAGTCAGAGGAATGGCTGCGACCACGGCATATGCGTTGAAAGCACGGAGTGGGACGCGGATACCCACCGCTGCGGCAACTGCGGCGACTGTTTTGAGGATAATGAGTTTTGCCCTGACTGCGGCTACTGTCTGAATTGCTGTTTAAGCAACGCAGATTTTCTGGGCTGCGACCACGGCATATGTATTGAAGGAAGCGAATGGAGAAGCCATTACTGCGAGGAACACGGCGGCTGTGTAGAGGTTTTGTGTAACATCTGCGGCGGCTGTGCCGGCTGCTGCAATCAGATGCGCGAGGAGGAGCAATGCACGCATACACACGTTTGCCCGGGCTCCTCGGGCTGGAGAGCGCATTTTTGTAAAACGTGCAATAAGTGCTTTGCGCCCGGCGAGATGTGCCAATACTGCGGCAAGTGCCTTGTCTGCTGCAAGGCGGCAACGCCCTGCTCCTGCGGAAACGACATATGTCCGAGCGACCCGAAATGGGTCGACCACTATTGCACATCGCACGGAACCTGCTTCTCGAAATGCTCCCACGGCGCACATACGCATACGCCGGGAAGCACCTATGTACAGGGGGACGTCAACAGACATTATCAGACCTGTACCATTTGCGGTATGGCGATGAACCAAAACAGACACAGATTCGGAGAATGGGTTCGTGAAAACTTTTCCGAAGTTTTCGGAAAACCTATTGCAATCATACATTCCAACTGCCTTGACTGCGGATACTTTTTGAGAAAAACAAGCAGTGTTTCGTCCGCCTGCGTAAACGGAACGTGCGAAGGCAGTGAAGTGCTGGCGTATAACGCAACGCATCACTGGAGGCAATGCAGCCTTTGCGGCGATGTAAAAGCCAGCACAAAAACAACGCACGATTTCTCGAAGAACCCCTATGCCTGCGGCGCTTTGAACTGTTATTATAAGAAAATTGCCGCGCCGGCAATTGATACGGTCGGCGGCAAAGATCTTGAATGGGACTACGTTACATATGTCAACGGCAAAGAAAAATATTACGCTGCGGACGAATTTACGGCGATATTCGGTGAAAAACTGGTAATTCCGTATACGCTGCTATGCGGCGAAAATGTAAAGATGTCGATTATCGACCCCGAAACGGGGATGAAGATAAATCCGCAACAGAGCACGCCGTTTTGGAATATGTATGCCCAGCAGCTGGTAACCTATACCAAAGACAGCGTTATTTTGGATTTACAGGAGCCGCAGTGCCAACGTCTGTTCAAGCACTTGTACGGTCAGTGCGGCAGATACGAATTTATCCTGCGCGCACATAACGAGCTTGGAAATTATGAGGCATACTACAACAGCGACGTGCGGTTCTTTATCAACCTGCCGCACGAAACGGATGAGTGGCAGATGAACGAAACGCAGCATTGGAAGATCTGCTCCAATTCTGATTGCCCCGACGGCGGCAAGCGCGTGAATATCGGCGCACACGACTGGCGCCACGGCGACTTCTGCGTTGCCTGCGGAAGGATCCGCCCCGTGCGCATCACATGGCAGTCGCCTGCCGAAATAAAGCCGACCTACAGACACGGACGCGACGACAACTTCGTAAAGCTTTTGGTCAAGGCGCGCGGCAACAATCTTACTTATCAGTGGTACAACGCTTATTACGATGCCAACGGAGATGTTAAGTTGTATAAAGTTCCCGACATAGAGGAACACCCCGAAAACGGTCATGCGGGCACAAAAACCGATACGCTGACCGTTGGGCTGTATGACGCCATGTGCGGCGAGGTTTTGCGATATGAGGATGAATTCATGTTTGTCTGCGTTGTTACCGGCGACGGCGGCACGGCGCAGTCCAATCCGATTCGCATTATTCCTCAGCATGACACCTCGTCTTATGAGTACAGAAATAGTGTGGCATATACAGGCAGTCGGACAGACAGACATATGGTACTGTGCAAAAACTGTTACGAAGAATTTTATTTGCAGTCGCACACACCGGGTTATTGGAAAACCACCAAGGAGCCTACGGTTGACGCCGAGGGCGAGCAGACCTATTACTGTGCCGACTGCGGCTTAACAAGGCAGAAGCAGAGCATTCCCAAGCTTTCCGCACCGCATACGCACAGCTTCACCGTGGTGGCGCATGACAACATTGCGCACTGGAATACTTGCTCCGACGAAGCTTGCGGACGTTCCGACAACTCCTATGTTCGCCATACATACAGCGACTGGGTGACCGTTACGGCACCGACAGCAGCTGCGCCGGGCCTTAAGAAACGCATCTGCTCGCAAGCCGGCTGCTGGAACGAACAAACCGCGCCGATAGCAGCGTTGACGCATGTCTGTTCCTTTGTCAACAGTTCATATGAGCACGACGAAACAAGTCACTGGCTGGAATGCGAGAGTCCGGACTGCTCCGAAAAGCTCCGCGTGATTCCTCACCGCTACAATCAGATGGTATTTCCCAAAAAACCGACTTTGACCGAGGAAGGAATCGGCCATCATGTCTGCTCCGTATGCCTTTACGAAGAGGATGTAACGCTTCCGAAGCTTACCGAAAAACCTGTCTTGCAGCTGTTCGAGAAAAACGGTGAGTATTGCATCCACGCTTCCAACGGCGGACTCTCTGCCTATATTTGGATAGCAAGCTACAAAAACGGACGGATGATTGACATAAAAAGAGAATTTATCCGCCAAATGGATATGCCGGTACTCGACGCTTCCGTCGGCACCCTTGAGCTGAATATTTCGGATGCGGATGAGATAAGAGCGTTTATGTTTAACTATGACAAGAACATAAAACCTCTTTTGCCTTCGGCAAGACTGAAAATAACAGGCTCATAAAACCAATATGCAAGTCGGGCTTACGGCATTTTGCGGCCCGGCCGACGGAGAAACAATCATAAAAAAAGCAGTAGGAGCGCGGCAGCTGCCGCGCGCCGAAAGAAAAAAGGAGCTGAATTGTATGAAAATAAAAAAGGGCAGGCTTTTTTCGGCTGTTCTTTGCGCGGCAGTACTTTTGGGCATTTTGCCGCAGACAACGCTTGCGGCTCAAACCGTTATACCCGAAGTGAGGATTGAGGGGATGAGCGAGGTAAGCATTAAGAAAGGCGTCAAAGCAGCGCCTGTTAAATTAACCTGTCCCGGTTCCGACGAGATATTAAAGATTGATGAGGGAAAGTGGTACAGGACGTGCGACGATGCAAAGCTGAGTTCAAATTATGACCCGTTTGACAGCGGCACAGAGTATTATTACCGTTTTAAAGTGATCATCAAAAACGGAAATTATGTGGTAAACAGCAGTACCGCGTTTTATATTGACGATGAGCCTGTGGCGCAAGAAAACATAGACTATTATGCCGGGTATCTGTATATAAAAACAAAAAATCTGTGCACCGAAGGAGTGAGGAAGAATTATTTGGATTCGCTTGAGCTTATGGGCGTGCAGCAGCCCGGGCCAAACAGCTCGGTAGAGGAGCTGACGCAGGCGGTAAAGGTGTCTGCCGGCAGACCTTACAGCATATGGGGGATTAAATGGAAGGTATATGACCCCATTAAAAAAAGCTATGTCAATGCAACGAGTTTTAAAAACACAACCCGCTGCACGCTGACGGTGACGTTTGATTTTGAGGAAGGCTTCGGCATGAGTCGGAATACTCAGATACTGCTGACGGACGGCGCGCCGCCGAGAGAGATAAGAAAAAGCACCGTGGGAGTGAACAAACCGAGCGTTACGTTCGAATACACAATCAAAAGTCCGAAGCCAAACACAATAACGCTTGACGCAAACGGCGGCAGCTTTGTGGGCGCTGCCGGCGCCGCAACGCTTGAGATGCAGACTGGGATTGACGGAACGATTATGAGTTTACATTATGACCACACCGTTATCAACAGAGAAGGGTTTTATCTTGAGGGTTGGTATACCGAGCCCGAAGGCGGCGAACGGGTTGACCTCGGCAGGGTATATAATAAGGATACGACAATCTACGCGCAATGGAAGCCGATAATAAAAGAGCTGCGGCTTTACAATATCGAGCCGATGCCGGGCAGAAAACCCGTTTTTTATCCTCTCGGAACATCGGAGTATACCGTAATGCAGATTTATGAAGACGATGACGGGAATATTATTTCGGACAATGAGGCACAAAACGCGCTGTTTGCGGGAGAAGCCGAATACAGCTTATTGGAGGAATATACCGAAAATACCGTATACGAATACGGCGCCTATGAAAAAGCCACGGGTGACGCCTGGTTTACGGCGGAAACAAAGCTGTATATAAACGATGTCTCCGTTGAGAATCATCTTTCCAAGCCTTCAAGGGACATACACATCAGACGTGAATATACTTGCGCGGAAGCTTCGGAGTTTAAAGTATATAACCTGAAGCCCGTCGAAATTCTGGCAGGTGTTTCGGGATCTTCCATCAATGTTGATTTGAAAAATTATATAAGCTGTGCCGACAGCTATACGGTGACGGGCGATGCGGAATTTGCAGCTTACGGGCTTTTAATCACAGGCAATCGTTATATCACCGGCGTTTACCCGTCCGCGGCAACGGAGGAAAAAAGCTTTACGCTGACGGTGACGTCGGGCGACGAGAGCAAATATCTTCCGGTGCATATCGGGAGAACGGAAACCGCGCCCTTTATCGAAAGCCTTACAGACAAGGTTGTTACGGAGTGTGACAGGAGCGCCGCATTCCACATCAAGGTGTGCGCGCCCGCGGGGGCAACGGTTACATATGACTGGCAGCTTAAACAGGATTCGGCGTTTATCAGCATAAAACAGCTTGTTGATTATGGGGTAGGCGTCGGCATGTTTGTCGGCTATGAGACGCCGGCATTTGTCATAACAAACAGGATGCCGGGAAGCGAAACATACAGATGCGTTGTAAAAGTAAACGGCGAAGAAGTTACAAAAGGGGTAAACGGCAACCTTGTCAGTCACTCTGTAAGGCATATATTTGATTCATGCACCCCGAAGGACGGTACAAACCACAGCCTTATATGCAGCCGCTGCAGCCACGAGGATGAGAGCGGAAATACCGTGACGTACAAGAAGGACGAAGAACACATCTACAAATATGAGCTTTTAAGAGAAGCAACCGACACCGTAGACGGGCTGTATCGCAAAACCTGCGCCAAGTGCGGATATCAGCCGTCTGCTGTCAATTCGTTTACAAAAAGCGATATGCAGAGCAGCACGGTTCTCTTCCTGTTCGATAAAAGAGAAGCCGGCAGCCAGCCGTATAAAACCATACGGATGAAAATGTATAATAAAGTAATTCTGCCCAATGTTCGTCCGATAAAAAACGGATACAGCTTTTTGGGCTGGACTGTCGACAAAAACGGCAAAACGGTGGATTATCTGCCGGGAGATGAGGTTTTCGTACCTATGGGGCTTTCGCTTTATGCGGTATTTGCCGAACCTATAATAACGGTGGGTGGCGAAAGCATCACGCAGGACAATGCCGAGGCGCTGTTTGGAGGAGCGGTAAGCTTTACGCCGGAAACATCAATGTCTCCCGCAAAGCTGACGCTGAACAATGCGCATATTGATACGCATCCGATTTACGCCACGGCGGAATCTGTCGGAATTTATGCAAACGGCGACCTTGACATAGAGCTTACGGGCGACAGTATCATCGAAGCGGACACTATAGATGCCGTGGGTATTCTGTGCGGAGGCAAGGTTTCTTTTTACGGCAGCGGAACACTCACAATCAATGGCGCGGGCAAGCTGACGTATGACAAGGGCATAAAAGCCACGAAAATCGAAAATCTTGCCGAAAAGCTGAGCGTGAGGGACTGCAAAACCGCGTTTGACGGCAAAACGATGCTTGCTTACGGCATAACGGAAATATATTGGGGAAATTACAACGGCACAAGCTTTAAGGCATTTACGCAGATGTTTACGCAAAGCGAATATTCTCCCATGAAAGTCGTAGGAACAAAAAAAAGCAGCCAGTTGTCGGTTGTCATGTCAGACCCCGGCGATGTGCCGAACGCATGGTATGCGCTGATTGCGCCGGAGGACGCAGCCTTTATCAGCTGCAACAAAGAGCTTAACACCGTAATCGGTTTTGCACCCGACAGCAGCGCAAGGCTTCACAGCGCCAAGTATGACGCAAACGGAAATCTTGTAAATTACTGTATAAACTATGTTAATCGGGAGGATGACTATTTAAAAGGCACTCCCGGCGACGGATACGTTTACAAGCTTATGCTCTGGGGCCACGAAAGCCAAGGTATGCAGCCGCTCTGCGATGTCGTAACGGTGGAATAACACGTTTGTCATATCTTTTTGAAAAAACAGATATAAATATTTTTTAAAGGAGGTTCGGTATGAAAGGAAAGCAATTTTTGAAGGTCACGGGAATTCTGATGATTATCGGCAGCGCGTTCGGTATCATCGGAGGTATTGTCGCTCTTGTCAGTGTGGCAACAATGGCGGCGCTGCTTGACACAAGCACGGGTACTCTGACGCTTGCAAGCGTTCTTATTCTCGCCGGCGCCGTGTTCCAGCTGATAGCGGGGATTATGGGCGTGAAAAACTGCGAGAAGTCGGAAAAGGCACAGGCATGCCTTGTTATGGGCGTTATTGTGGCTCTGCTCAGCGTAGCCGGAAACGTTATGTCAAACGTAGTCGGCAGCAAATTCAATATCATGAGTTATGCCTCGGGTTTGATTGTTCCGATTTTATACATAATCGGAGCGGCAAAAAACAAGGCATAGGCAAAAGTGTCAGCCGCTCCCCTGCCCGAAAACGGACACGGGGAGCGGCCGGGCAAAAAGGAGGGAAACAATGGAAACTGTACAAAGCTATAAATGTCCCTGCTGCGGAGCTGCGCTGGTTTTCAAAAACGAATCGCTGCACTGCGATTCCTGCGGAAACAATTTTGAGCTTGACGCTATGCGGCAAATCGACGATGCGAACGCCGAAATGCAGGGTGAATCAAAATATGACTGGGAGAGCTACGAGCCGAGAAATTATGAAGCGGACGGAGAAATTGATCTTGCAAGCTACACCTGCCCTTCATGCGGCGCTGAAATAACGGGCGATGACACCATGGGCTCTACCGTATGCCCTTATTGCGGCGACGCCGCGGTTATCAAGGGACAGTTTGAGGGAACGCTCCGCCCCGATTATATCATTCCGTTCAAAAAGGATAAAAAAGCGGCAACGGCGGCATTTGAAGATGATTTTAAAAATGCGCCGTTTCTGCCGGACGAATTTAAGGTAAAAAAGAAAATAGAAGAAATGGCAGGTGTTTACGTACCGTTCTGGATGTTTGACTGCGACTGCAACGCGGCGATTACATACAGCGCGCAGAGGGTTACAAGCTGGAGCGATTCGAGCTACAATTATACAAAAACCGATTATTACAGACTTTTCAGAAGCGGCAGCGTCGGCTTTGCCAATATCCCCGTTGACGGCTCGAAAAAGGCGGACAACGCATATATGGAGGCTGTCGAGCCCTTCAATTACGAGGACGCCGTCGTTTTTAACGGAGCGTATCTTTCGGGATATCTGGCGGACAAATACGACGTTACGGCGGAGGATAGCATAGAAAGAGCAAACGAGCGCGTCAAGGCATCAACGGTTTCGGTATTTCGTGAAACCACGGGCGGCTATGCGGCGGTAATTCCCGAAAGCACGAGAATAAGCTTTTCAGGCGGTAAAATCAGATATTCGCTGCTTCCGGTGTGGATGCTCAACATCAAGTACATGAATACAATGTACAAATTCGCCATAAACGGGCAGACGGGCAAGGTGGTGGGAGAATACCCCGTTGACAAAAAGAAGAAAAACATATATTTTGCGAAAATTGCAGGCATCGCGTACGTTGCTGCGGCGGTAATTGCATATTTCCTGTTACACTGAGGAGGCGGCAGGCATGAAAAAAATACTTTTATCGTTTTTGGCGGCTATTCTTTTGCTTACGTCGGCTTTCGGAGCCCTTGCGGATTTTGCAAATCCGTCGATTACGGACGAGGCGGAGCTTTTGTCGGAAAGCGAATTTGACAAGCTCTCGAAAAAAGCCGACGCAATAAGAAGCAAATACAATTTTGACGTAGCGATATACACGGAGGAATACATGTCGGGCGATGATGCGGAAAGCCGCGCAGACGATATTTTCGACTACGGCGGCTACGGCTGCGGCGCGGAAAAAGACGGTATTATTCTTTACATTTCCGAAATGCCGAGAGCGTATCATTTCTCAACACACGGCAAGGGTATCAAATATTTTAATAAAAACGGCTTGGCGTATATGGAAAAACAAGTTTTGCCCTTTCTCAAGGAGGATAACTTCGATGCCGCGGCAGAGGCGTTTTTCGAACAATCGGAAAAGCTTCTGGGCATGGCAAGCAGCGGCAATATCTTTAACGAAAAACAGTATACCTTAGGCTACCTTCTTTGCGTAATCGGCGGAGCGCTGCTCCTTCCGCTGCTTCTGGCGTATTACATGACGAAAAAGCAGCTGGAAAAAATGAAAACAGCCGTAAAACAGGATTATGCGTCCGATTACATGAAGCCCGGAAGCATGAATATGCATGATTCAAGGGATATATTTCTTTACAGTACGGTCACAAAAACGGAAAAACAAAAAAACAATTCCGGAACCCACACATCGTCGTCGGGCGAAACCCACGGCGGCAGGGGCGGAAGCTATTAAATCATTGGAGGTTGAAAAATGGGATTCTTTAAAAATATTTTCGGTAAAAAAACCTGCGCACTATGCGGCAAAGAGTGTGGCGTGATGCACCGCTCGAAAATCAAGAACAAGGAATTTATCTGCAGCGAATGCGGAAACCTGTGTTCAAAATACATTCGTTTAAGCGAGCTTACGCTTGACGAAATCAAGGGACACATTGAGTACATGAAGCGCCAGAACAGACTGTTTGAAGAGGTTTACTCAAAGGAGGGCAAAAAAAGCACATATCCGTCCACGCTTAATGATATGGGCATTGAATTTTGCGACGAGCTGGGAATGTTCAGAATTGTATACAGAAGCGACACGAGCAGAGGCAAGATGAAAGAGCTTTTCCGCTACGATCAGGTGGCAAGCTATGAGGAATATGTAGATGAAACACCCGCAACCGAGCCGGGCAAACAGCCCGAGTTTAAGGGCTGCGGCTTGAAAATCAAACTGTTGGGCGGAAATATGAGCAGGGTGAATACGGATAACAAAAAAGGACTGCGTCCTCACCCTTATATTAAGCAGGAGCTTAAAATCTGCTTCAGCAAGAACAATCGTTCAGACGTACAATATGCGCACAATGCAAAGCAGCATTTTGACTATATTTTCGGCGTTCACGATGACGAAAGAGGGTTATTCGGCTTCGGCAGAAGCAAGGCGGAAAAAAGAGAGGATGCGGCAGCGATTGGAATGGCGGCGGCATTCGGAACGGCTTTTAAGGCTGCAACAAAAGGTGAGGAAGCCATAACGGAGGCAGACAAAGAAAAACTGAAGGAAGGCATAAATGCTATGAATGACGCAGCGACCGGCGGCATGGCGGTTTACACAAGACGCGCGGACGATGCGGAAGCCAAAATAAAGTAGCGGGAGGTGCAAAACGTGAAAAAACTATCGTTATTGCTTGCAGCACTGCTGATCTTAAGCAGCACTGTTGTCAGTGCGGAATGGGAAACATTCAAATCGGCAGACGGTATGTATGAATACACAAAGGATGGAGTAATTACCGCTTATTACGGTGATGAATTTGCCTTTTTCCCGGCAGAAATAGACGGAACAAAAATCAATGAAATCGGTGTTATGGCTTGTTTTGACTTAGGACTTGAAGCCATATCCGTTGCCGAAGGAATTGAATTGATAAACACAAATGCATTTGAAGGCTGCAATGCCGAAAGTGCATATATTCCGTCAAGTGTGAAAAATATCGGTGAGCGCGCTTTTGCCAACTGCGCAAATCTTAATGAGGTTACATTGAATTCAGAGGAAATAACGTTTGATTTTGATGTGTTTGCCGGAACCGGATTTATACAGTTTTATATCCCGTGCACGGCAGATGAGCATGTGATGTACGAAAAAATATCCGATGCAAAGGGTGACGGGAATTTTAGTTTTTCACTTATGCATACTGCGCTTGTTGAGAGTATGACGGAAAAGGGTATTTTCGGTGAAAACATGATATACTGCGAGGACTGCGGTTTTAAAGGAAGCAAATATCTGGAGGATACCTCTCTGCCGTTTACGGACATATCGCCGGACGCATGGTACTATTCTTATGTGCAGACGGCGTACAGCTTCGGCATCTTAAACGGGAAAAACAAAAGAGAATTTGACCCGAATGCAGGGCTTACCTGCGCGGAGGCAGCCAAAATTGCCGCGGTAATTCACAAGAAAAGCCAATACGAAGGAGAGGAAGTTGAATTCCAAATGACCGGTGAAAACTGGTATGATGTTTATGTGGATTATTGCTATGACAAAGCAATAATTGAAGATCATATTATCTTCGATTGGGAGAAAAACGCAACGCGTGCACAGATGGCATATCTGTTTTCACGGTGCGACGTCAATCCGTATTTTATAAACGATGTTCCGATAACCGATATTCCGGACGTTTATGACACAACGCCCTTCGCATATGAAATTTTGGATCTTTATAATAAAGGGGTCGCAGTGGGAAGCAATGAATACATGGCGTTCTATCCGGATTCACAGGTAAAACGCAGTGAAGCGGCGGCTCTTATTTCGAGAATTCTTTGCTACGATATGCGGATTGAATTGCCGAAAGGGTGATTAAGGTAAGGCTGATGAAAGCAATTGCGATATTTACGGTTATTGCCGGTCTTTTCGGATGCAGGGCTCCCGGAGAAAACCCTTTTATACTGGACGGACCGGGCATGGTGTATGTTGACAGCGAGCATCGTACAGAATACGCAAATACTCTTCCGTTCGATGAAATCGAGGACTATCCCTATTGGGCGGTCGCATATCTCGGAGAGGGAGAAACCGGCAAAAATACGGCAAATGAATATATAGAAAAGCTTTTTTCGGAGCTTTCCGAGGAAAAACGCCGGGCAATCAGTCATTATGATTACGGCGGAGAAAAATGGTATCTTGTTATTCCGCGGTACGGAGAGGAAAACGAGCTGATTCAAAACGGCGATAAGAAAAATTTGCAAAAAGCAGATGACGGCACACCGTATATAATAAACTGCGGCGGCGATGTTGAAATTTATATCGTCATACGCGGCGGACACAAAATCACGCTTGATACGGATGAAAACGGCAGGCTGATATGTACACCCGATATATGGGATATAACAGACTATAAAGAATAAAAATTTTGAGAGGAGAACAGAATTATGGGACTTTTAAAAGCGGGCGCAGGCGCTCTTGGCGGTGTTTTGGCTGACCAGTGGAGAGAATTTTTCTACTGCGAAAGTTTGGATGCCGACACACTTGTGGCAAAAGGTGAAAAACGAGTGGGAAAAAGAAGCTCCAACAAAAAGGGAGACGACAACATTATTTCAAACGGTTCTATCATTTCGGTAAACGAAGGACAGAGCATGATTATCGTGGAATCGGGCAAAATTGTTGAATTTTGCGCCGAGGCGGGTGAGTTTGTTTATGATAATTCAACCGAGCCGAGCATTTTTTGCGGCAACTTAGGCGAAAGCATTAAACAAAGCTTTCAGCAGGTAGGCAAGCGTTTTACTTTCGGCGGCGAACCGGGCAAGGATCAGAGGGTTTATTATTTCAACACAAAGGAAATTACCGGCAATAAATTCGGCACCTCCTCTCCCGTGCCATTCAGGGTGACTATAGATGAATCGATGAACTATAAGCTGTCGGTGGATTTAAGGTGTAACGGTGTGTATTCCTATAAAATAGCCGACCCTGTTATGTTTTATACAAACGTAAGCGGTAATGTGGAATATGTATACAGCCGTTCGGAAATTGACGAAATGTTAAAGAGTGAGCTTTTGGACGCTCTGAGACCGGCATTTGCGCAGATTTCGGCAATGAAAATAATGTATTCGGAAATTCCTGCACATACAAAAGAGGTTACAAAGGCTCTTTCCGAGGAGCTTAAAGTTGAGTGGAAGGAAAAGCGCGGAATCGAGCTCTTTGCCGTAAGCATTAACGGTGTATCTATCCCGGATGACCAGAGAAAAAAGATTACCGAATGGGAAGAAAACGTTATGACAACCAATCCGAATATTGCGGCGGCGCGCATAGTCGGCGGGCAGACAGACGCTATGAGAACGGCAGCGGCAAACGAAGGCGGAATTGGCGCAATGGGCGGCTTTTTCGGAATGAGTATGGCGCAGAATGCAGGCGGTATGAATGCGGGCAATCTTTTTGCGATGGGTCAGCAGCAACAGCAGTCTCAGCAGCAGGCACAGCAGCCTCAAGCGGCAGGCTGGAGCTGTGAATGCGGTCAGACGGGCAATACCGGGAAATTCTGTATGAATTGCGGAAAACCGCAGGCATCGCCCGACGGCTGGACGTGTTCGTGCGGAACGGTCAACAAGGGTAGATTCTGCCAAAACTGTGGGAATCCGAAACCTGCGGGCGCACCGACCTATAAATGCGATAAATGCGGCTGGGAGCCTGAAGATCCCAAAAATCCGCCGAAATTCTGCCCTGAATGCGGCGACATATTTGACGATAATGATAAACAATAAAAGAATCAGGAGGAACTTTATATTATGAAAAAAATATTAGCGTTCATTTTAGCTGTAGGAATGGTATTTTCGCTCGCTGCGTGCGGCGGTGAAAATACCGGAAAAGAAACCGAAACAAAGCAGGAAACCAA
>USAP01000013.1 GCA_900552775.1 uncultured Eubacteriales bacterium
TCCTTGTCCTCCGTAGGTGAGATAGCTGGACGAGACCGAGCAGAAAATTATATTTAAACGCAAGTGTTATTAATAAGGTAGGAATTAATATTCCGAAAAGTTTTTTCAGCATCACATATTCCCTTCCGCTTTTTCGTACGCCGAGAGTGCGCCCGAAAGTATTTTTTTGTCATTGTCAAATGTCACAAGATTCAGAGCGTCAGCCGCCGGCACCCACAAAGCTTCGGAGATTTCCTCAACCTGTCTGTGCAGTTCTCCGCCCGAAGGTGTTGCGAGAAAAAATATAACATCTTTCATCACGCCTTTTTTCGGGCTGTAGCGCGTAGAGCCGCGGAAATCGCCTATAAATTCCACCGAAAGACCCGTTTCTTCAAGTATTTCGCGGTGCGCGGTCATATGCTCCGTTTCGTCTTTTTCCACATGCCCTTTCGGGAAAGAGTAGTGCATTCCGTTATTCATTTTTACAAGCAAAACCTCTGTTTTGCCGTCTTTGCCGCGGCGCAGAATAACCGCTCCGCAGGATTTTTCCAAAGTCAACCTTATCACCTCTTTTATTTATTTTATCATAAATACATTTTTTAGTCAATCTATACATAGTTTATTTTACAAAATGTTTTAAAATTCGAGTATTTTGCCGCGCTTTATCTTTTACTTGACTTTTTACATATTATATGTTAAAATGTACCGGAATAAATTCAGGGAGACTGCAATGAGAATAAACAAATATATTGCATCGTGCGGCATATGTTCGCGCCGCCGTGCCGATGAGCTTGTAAAAAGCGGCGCCGTAACGGTAAACGGAGTTATTGTTACGGATTTTGCCGATATTGCGGAAAACGACACCGTGACCGTAAACGGCGAAATAATCGGACTTCAGAAAACAAAATATTACATTGCCTTAAACAAACCCGAGGGGTATATAACCTCTGTCGGAGACGACAGGGGCAGACCTGCCGTGACGGATCTTGTTTCGGATTTAGACGCGCGCATTTTCCCCGTAGGCAGACTTGACTTTAACACAAGCGGACTGCTTCTTATGACAAACGACGGCGATTTTGCAAACCGCGTAACGCATCCGCGCAGAAACGTATACAAAACGTACATAGCTCACATAAAAGGCTTTCCGGACTATAAGGCGCTTAACATTCTGCGCCGCGGCGTACTTCTTGACGACGGGAAAACGCTCCCGGCAAAAGCCGAGGTTATAAAGGCATACCCCGGAGGGTGCGATGTGAAAATTTCAATACACGAAGGCAGAAACAGGCAGATAAGAAGAATGTTTTCCGCACTCGGGTTTGAAGTTTTGTCGCTTTGCCGCACGGAAGTCGGCAACGTGATGCTCGGAAATATTCCGCTCGGAAGGTGGAGACATCTCACAAGCGGCGAAATATCATTTTTTGCGTAAAACGCAGTGAAAGGAACTGAAAAGAATGAAAGATATAGATGTATTTTATGCTCCGGCAGATGAAAAACCGCTCGACAATATGGTTGCCGACGGCGGCTTCTGCGGAATTTTCAGAACAATAGCCTGTATAGGAGACAGCCTTTCCTCGGGCGAATTTGAATCCCGGAAGGCAGACGGCACAAAGGGATATCACGACTGCTTCGATTATTCATGGGGGCAGTACATGGCACGCATGGCAGGCTGCAAGGTCTATAATTTTTCCAGAGGCGGAATGACGGCGGAGGAATATGTTGAAAACTTTGCCGACAATAATAACTTGTGGTCAACCGATAAACTCGCGCAGGCTTATATAATAGCGCTCGGCGTAAACGATATATTCGGCCGACATTCTGAGCTCGGCTCCGTCTCCGACATAGACACGGAAAATTATGAAAACAACGCAAAAACATTTGCCGGATATTACGGAAAAATCATTTCAAAATATAAAAAAATCCATCCGAGAGCAAAATTCTTTATTGTCGCCCCTCCCAGATGCGATGATCCCGAGCGCAACCTCGACGGAGATAAAATCTGCGCTCTGCTCTACAAAATCGCGGGGCTTTTTGACAATGTGTATGTTATCGATCTTTGCAAATTCGGCCCCGTGTATGATGAGGACTTTGAAAAAAAATATTACCTCGGTGGGCATATGAATCCCATGGGATATCTGCTCACCGCAAGAATAATGTGCTCGTACATAGATTATATTATAAGGCACAATATGGAAGATTTCAGAAAGGTCGGCTTTATAGGCACCTCGTACGACTGTGAAGAAACGGAAATATAAGCGGGATAAATAAAAGGGATATTAAATCTCCGGAACGCAAGAAAAGACATAGGGTGCATAAAAGCCGCAACACTTACCGGGCTGTGGCTAAAGCCGCAACACTTATCGGGTTGCGGCTTTTATGCACCCTCTTATTATTGCAAATCGGGGCAGCGCCTACGGCAGAAAGACTCCGCCCTTGGCATAAAAATGCCCGCCTTCGCAAAGATATTTTTTAACGGCGCGCTGCATTGATGTATTCTCGGGAAGTGCGGAAAACGGCGGCTTTTTCTTTGTGTGAAAAAGAAACTGCAAAACGCCGTCCTCCTCCGACAGCGTCGGGAACGCGGTGAATTTATCGGCAAACCTTGTAATATTTGTGTCTCCGCCCATAATAAGTTTCAGCCTTTTTTCAAGCATCCACGAAAAGCAGCAAAAGGCTTTAAAGCCGAATTCGGGATAACAGCTTGCAAAAATCTCCCGCGCTCTTTTATATGCTTCTTCACAAAGCTCAACCGTCAAAGGGTCTTCGGCGGGAATATGTACGCTGAGTATTTTATCGCCGCGGCGAAGCACCTCGCGGGCGCCCTCAAGGGTTATTCTGTGAGGCTCGATTTCCCCGTATTCATTTGCGGCATAGCCAGAAACAGCGCCGTTTTCTTCGGTTATTTCGGCAAAATACTTGCCTTCCTCATCCGTCTGCCCGGCAGAGCCCCAAACCATCCCGCTTTTATGCATATACTCGCCGTCTGCCAGAACTTTGAGTTCTCCGCCGCAGTCATACACGCGCATATGCTGAGAAAATTTTGACATTTCAAAATTAAGCCTGCCGATTCTTATGATATCGCCGTTTAAATAATGCATAAACCACGAAGAGTAAATCCTCACGCCGCTTCTGCCGAACATGTCAAAATAGTCGTTCATTTCATCTCCGAAGCAGCTCATCGTGCTTCGGATCACGTCCTCGGGAAGCTTGCGTTTTTCAAGATTTTCCGCCATTTCGTCCGCAAACAGCAGGAAGGAAAAAAGCGGGAGATGATCCGTTTCGGCACACTCTCTGTCGGGCAAAGTCATGGAGCAAAGCTCATGTCTTTCCTCCAAGATGCAGCCGAATATATAAACAAACAGCAGCAGATCTTCATCTTCCGATATAATCTTTGCCGCATTCTGCACATCGTCAAACCATTTGCCGAACATTCCGAATCTTTTTTGAAGAGAAGCAATCTTTCCTGAGTCAACCGCGGATTTTCCGCATTTTTTGTAAAGCTTTTCACCCTTCTTATAAAATCCGAAAAAAGATTCGGGCGGATTAATTCCGAGTCTTTCGCAATATTTAATATATGAAGTATTCACAGGGCAACCTCCTTTTATTTCTTTATTTATATATCGTTATCAAAATCCGTATACACGGCCGGTTTCGCACACCGAGCGGAAACCGCCGCAAAACGGCTTAATTTACAAAAAAAAAGCGCTTGCAAGGGACAAGCGCTTTTTGGCTGCGGAACTAGGATTCGAACCCAGACAAAGTGAGTCAGAGTCACTCGTGCTACCTTTACACAATTCCGCAACGAACATGTTATATTATACATTGCTTTTACTGCTTTGTCAAGAGTTTTTTAACATATTTGCAAAAAAATTATATTGTAAAATTCGGCGCGGCTATTTACATTTTGTTTTTTTTGTGATAAAATTGGAAATATAAAATATAAAGAGACGGGCGAAATGCTCAAAAGGAATGATACGAATGATTTTTTCAAACAGAACGGCAGGTCTTCAGGGATCTGCCATACGCGAAATGTTTAAGCTTCTCGGCGACCCCGAGATTATTTCGTTTTCCGGCGGCGCTCCGGCGCCATCGCTTTTCCCGGGTGAACAGCTTGCGGAGATTTCCGCAAAAATATTAAGAGACAATCCGTCCGTGGCGCTTCAGTATGGTGTGACTGAAGGCTATGCCCCCCTGCGCGAGCAGATAAAAGCACGCATGGAAAAATTTGGAAACATAAAAGACGGTGACGGGGTTTTGGTAACCTCGGGCGGTCAGCAGGCGCTTGACCTCTGCTTTAAAACACTTATAAACGAGGGGGATAACGTTGCGGTTGAAAAGCCGAGCTTTATAGGCGGACTCAACTCTCTGCGTTCCTACGGCGCAAAGCTGCACGGCGTACCGGTGAAATCCTCAGGAATCGATACGGACGCTTTGGAGGAGCTTTTAAAGCACATGAAAATCAAGCTTTTATACACCATAACAACGTTTCAGAATCCTTCGGGCATTACGATGGATCTTAAAACAAGAAAAAAGATTCTGGAGCTTGCGGAAAAATACGATTTTTATATTCTTGAAGACAATCCGTACGGCGAACTCCGCTTTAAAGGAGAGAATCTGCCCACTGTCAAATCTCTCGACACCGAAGGCAGAGTTATCTATGCAGGCTCATTTTCAAAGGTTCTTTCCGCCGGAATGCGTATAGGATGGGCAGTTGCGCGGAAAGATATTTTTGAGAAGATGGTTATATGCAAACAGGTTTCGGATGTTCATACGCCAATGCTCACGCAGATGATGGCTGCAAAATTCTTTGAAGAATATTCGCTTGACGAGCATATTGAAAAATCCAGAAAATTTTACGGCAAAAAATGCGCGCTGATGCTTGACGCTATGGACAGATATTTCCCCGATTACTGTACATACACAAGACCCGAGGGCGGAATATTCCTCTGGTGCACGCTGCCGAAACGTTTCGATACGAAAAAGCTTCTTGAAGTTTCAATCAAAAACAAAGTTGCGTTTGTTCCGGGCTTTACGGCGGAAGTTGACATGGACGCACCCTCAAGCGAATTCAGGCTCAACTATTCTCTGCCTACGGACGAGCAGATAGAACGCGGAATAAAACTTCTTGCGGACGTTATAAAAAATTACAACTAAGAGAAAGGCGAGGTGAAAAACTTGTCGTTACCGCTTATAATTTCATTTGTCATTGCATTTGCCGTGGCATATATTTCAACACCGTTTGTAAAACATCTTGCAAAGCGCGTCGGTGCAATCGACGTGCCGAAGGACGCACGCCGCGTTCACAAAAAACCCACGCCGCTTCTCGGCGGACTTGCAATTTTTTACGGATTTGCCGTGAGCGTTTTATGCCTGTGCGACATGGATATGAGCGTGCGCGGAATGATGTTCGGTTCGCTTGTTATAATAATCACGGGCGTGTTTGACGATATTCACCCCTTGCGCCCCGTAACAAAGCTTTTTTGGCAGATTGTTGCCGCGGTGATAATAGTTTTGCACGGCGTTCAGATATACAGATTAAGCATGCCCACGTTTATAGCGCCTTCGGGCACGGTGGAACTTGGGATTTTCTCGGTTCCGATTACGATTATATGGATTGTGGGCGTTACGAACGCGGTAAATCTCATAGACGGGCTGGACGGTCTTGCGGCAGGCGTAAGCTCCATAGCTTCAATGACGCTTTTTTGCATAGCGCTCATAGCAAGCGAGCAGAATATAGCGCTTATAACTGCGGCACTTGCCGGCGCAAGTTTCGGTTTTCTGCCCTATAACTTTAACCCCGCTAAAATATTTATGGGCGACACGGGCGCCATGTTTTTGGGTTTTATCCTCGCAACGCTTTCGATTATGGGCGTTTTCAAAGCATATGCGGTCATAAGTTTTGTGGTGCCGTTTATAGTTTTGGGACTGCCGCTTTTTGACACGGGCTTTGCAATTGTGCGCCGCATAGCGCATCACAAACCCATTATGGAGGCGGACAGAGGTCACCTTCACCACAAACTTCTCGACATGGGACTTTCACAAAAACAGACAGTTTCGGTTTTATATATAATAAGCTCCGTTTTGGGCCTTTCGGCAATTGTGCTTATAGGCGGCGGCGCGGTGCGCGCTCTCTTTCTGGTGGCAATAATAATTGCTATCGCGGTTGCCGGGTTTATAATATTCGGCGGACTTGCGAAAAAGGAAGAAAAAGAAGAAAACGGGGATCCGAAGATTATCAGATATAATGATAAGGAGGACAATTAAATGGAAATCAATGCAATTATTAAAGAATTTGAAAAACGGTTCGGCGAAGGCGGAGAAATCAGAATTTTCAAGTCTCCCGGCAGAGTTAATCTTATAGGCGAGCACACGGACTATAACGGCGGCTGCGTTTTCCCGGCGGCAATATGCCTTGAAACCACCATTGCCGCAAGAGTGCGCAAAGACAGAAGAATCCGCATGGCGGCAACGGATCTTGACGTGCTTGTTGACGCGGATCTTGACAAAATAGAAAACTACAAAGATTTAAAATGGGGCAACTATCAGCTTGGCATTGCAAGCGAGCTCATGAAAGACGGCTACGATGTGCAGGGCTGTGACATGCTCTTTGACGACACAACTCCCCATGGCGGCGGACTTTCGTCTTCCGCGGCAATCGAGGTTGCAACGGCTTTGTGCCTTGCCACTTTCGCAAACGAGGCGGCGGGCAAAGACGAAAAAGTCGACATGATTAAAATGGCTCTCATAAGCCAGAAAGCGGAACACAACTATATAGGCGTAAGCTGCGGAATTATGGATCAGTTTGCATCTGCAATGGGCAAAAAAGACCATGCCATTTTCTTAAACTGCGCCGACCTTTCATACAAGCATGTGCCGCTTAATCTTGAAGGCAAAAGCATTGTAATTGCCAACACAAACAAGAAAAGAAGCCTTATAACATCAAAATACAATGAAAGATGCGAAGAATGTGCCGAGGCGCTGTCGGCATTTAAAACAATATTGCCCAATATAGTGTGCCTTGCCGATGTGTCGGTTACAGATTTTGAGGACCATGAGCACATAATAGAAAACGAAACCGTCAGAAAACGCGCAAAGCACGTTATATATGAGTGCGACCGCGTTTTGAAATCGGTTGAAGCGTTAAACCGCGGCGATATTGAGGAGTTCGGCAGACTTATGAACAGATCGCACGACTCTCTGCGCGATTTGTACGAAGTTACGGGTCCCGAACTTGACACGCTTGTTTCCGAGGCGCGCAAGATAGACGGCTGCATCGGCTCGCGCATGACGGGTGCCGGCTTCGGCGGCTGCAGCGTAAGTATAGTTGAAAACGGCGCCGTTGAAGAATTCAAAGAAAAAGTCGGAAAAGCATATACCGAAAAAATAGGCTATGCCCCGTCTTTCTACATCACGGGTGCGGGAGACGGCGGAAGAGAAATAAAGCTTTAAGCTTAACAAAAATTACTTTATGCTACGAAAACCCCTTTTACGGAACGGAGGAACATATGGGTGAGGTTACAGTTATAACATCCGGCAAAGGCGGCGTCGGAAAATCGACCGCAACGGCAAATCTCGGAGCGGCGCTTGCCGCGATGAACAAAAAGGTTATAATGCTTGATACGGATGCCGGTCTGCGCAACCTTGACGTTGTTACGGGACTGCAAAATAATATAGTTTATAATATTTCCGACATATTTGCCGGTGCATGTACGCTGAGACAGGCAACAGTAGAAGACAAAAGCCACAAAAATCTTTACATGCTCGCGGCATCGCAGACGGAGGACAAGACAAAGTCCTGCGAATCTGAGATGAAAAAGCTCTGCGAGGAGCTTTCCGCGCTCTACGATTTTGTGCTTATCGACTGTCCCGCAGGTATAGAACAGGGGTTTAAAAACGCCGTTTCGGGTGCGGACAGAGCCATAGTGGTTGTCACGCCCGACAAAGCCTCCGTGCGCGATGCGGACAGGGTTTTGGGATTGCTTGAAGAAAGAGACATGAAAAACCTCTATATATTAATAAACAAAATGAATCCGAAACTTGTTGAAAAAGGCGCGCTTTTGGGCACGGACGAAATTATAGAAACGCTTGCGGCGGACCTTCTGGGAGTTATCCCGGATGACCCGAAAATTCTCATAAACGCAAACTGCGGCAAGCTTGTCACGGGTGATAAGCACGCGCGCTCTGCCGCGGCTTTCGAAAATGTTGCGCAGAGAATGCTCGGAATAAGCGTTCCTCTTACGGATCTTGCCGATGACGGATCTTTCAGATATAAACTGCGTAAAAAGTTTTCAAAGAAAACACCGGTAAGTGCAGGGGTTAAACCTTTCGAATAGTTCGGGATGTTAAAAAACTCCGGAAAAGAAAATAAAAAATACAGGTGCGGCAGAAAGTCACAATCCGATAAGGAAGTATTGGTTTTGAAAGCCGCACCTGTTTTATACTAAATTCTGTATACATCTTTTGCCGAAAGCAGCTCAACATCAGAATTTTTCAGAATGTCCTCCGCCTTTTCGGGATTATTCACTTTAAGCACCATAATGGCTTTTCCCGAAATTTTTCCGACAAACGCATACATATAGCTTATTTCTATTCCCTCGTCCGTTATTTTATGAAGCGACTTTGTAAGCCCTCCGGGCGAATCATCTATCGTGACGGCAAAAACGTCCGTAAGCTTTACAAAAACACCCATTTCTTTAAGGCACGCCACGGCAAGCTCGGGATTGCTCACAATCATGCGCGCAACACCGTAATCCGCCGTATCGGCAATTGAAAGCGCGCTTATGTCTATCCCGTTTTCGGCAAGCGTATCTAAAATTGCCACAAGCCTTCCCGGTTTATTTTCAACAAAAATGGATAACTGTTTTATAAACATCTTTCCCCTCCTATTTCTTATAAACCTTGCGGTTGTCTATAACTCTTTTCGCCTTGCCCTCGCTGCGCTCTATGGATTTGGGGTTAACAAGATGAACTTTTGCGCCTATTCCGAGAACGCTGCGCAGCTCACCGGTGATTTTTCTTTCGATAAGCTCAATGGTTTTTACATCGTCTCCGAACATTTTCTCGCTCATTTCAACGTTTATGTCAAACGTATCGTTATTATTCACCCTGTCGACAATAATCTGATAATTCGGGGTAACGTCTTCGTTGACGCGCAGAAGAACCTCTTCAATCTGCGACGGGAACACGTTAACACCGCGTATTATGAGCATATCATCGCTTCTGCCCTGGGGCTTTTTCATTCTTATATGCGTTCTGCCGCACTTACACGGCTCATAAATAAGCGTGCATATGTCGCGCGTTCTGTATCTTATAACGGGGAAACCTTCTTTTGTGAGCGTGGTGAAAACAAGCTCGCCCGTTGCGCCTTCGGGAAGAACCTCTCCGGTGTCGGGGTCGATTATCTCGGCTATGAACATATCCTCGCAGATATGCATTCCCTCCTGCTCGCTGCACTCGTACGCAACGCCGGGACCCATAATCTCGGAAAGACCGTAAATATCGTACGCTTTAAGCCCCAGTGAATCCTCTATGGCGTGACGCATATCCTCCGTCCACGGCTCCGCGCCGAAAATACCGGCTTTAAGCTTTATTTTATCGCGCAGACCTGCTTCGTTTATGGCTTCGCCGAGATACATGGCATATGATGGTGTGCAGCATAAAGCCGTTGAACCGAAATCCACCATTGTCTGTATCTGGTTATGCGTATTTCCCGATGAAATCGGAATAACGGTGGCGCCTATGCGCTGTGCGCCCTCATGCGCGCCGAGACCTCCCGTGAAAAGTCCGTAGCCGTATGCAATCTGTATGAAATCGCGGTTGTCAAGTCCGATTGCGGTAAACATTCTCGCAACGCAGTCCGCCCATGCCTCAAGGTCCTTTCTCGTGTAGCCGACAACGATTTTCTTGCCCGTTGTGCCGCTTGAAGCATGCACGCGGACTATGTTTTCCATAGGCTCCGCAAAAAGGCCGTACGGATAATAGTCTCTCAAATCCTGTTTATAGGAAAAAGGCAGCAGCTTAAGATCCTCCACGCCGCGGATATCCTCCGGCTTTAAACCCGCTTCGTCCATGCGCTTTCTGAAAAGCTCCACTCTTTCATACATTCTCTTAACCTGCCGGCAGAGTCTCTCTCCCTGAAGTTTCTTAAGTTCTTCGCGCGGCATTGTTTCAATTTCTTTCTGCCACATCTTCATTAACACCACCGCCTTTTATAAATTGTATCCAAGTTCAAATGCCTTAAGATTAACGTCCACAAACTTCGGCGGAACCGTTTCGCGTATGGTTTTAACCCATTTGTCGTACGAAATATCGGTATTCTTTGCCATAACGCCTATCAAAACCACGTTAACGGCTTTGAAATTGCCTGCTTTTTCCGCAAGTTCAAGCGCGTTTACGGCTGTTACGTCCGCTTCCTTTTTGATTTTCTCCAAAATATTTTCGGGATATGACGCCGCGCCCGTTATAACAGGCATCGGGTCGATTTCCTGATTGTTAACAATTATCTTGCCGCCCTTTTTAAGATACGGCAGCGCTCTGTATGCCTCGAGCATCTCGAAAGCCAGAATAATATCCGCCTCGCCGCGGTCAATTATCGGCGAATAAACCTTTTCTCCGTATTTTACATATGTTACAACGCTTCCGCCGCGCTGGCTCATTCCGTGAACCTCCGAGACCTTAACATCGAATCCTTCATTTATAACCGTGTTTCCGAGTATTCTGCTGGCAAGGAGCGTACCCTGACCGCCCACGCCGACAATCATAATATTCTTTGTCATACGTCAGTCCTCCTTTTTCTCTATAGCGCCGAACGGGCAGACATTTATGCAGAGTCCGCAGCCGTTGCACTGCGTCATATCGATTTTAACCGTGCCGCCGTTTTCCGAAATTGCCGGGCAGCCGAGCTTCATGCAAAGCTTGCATTTTCTGCATTTGTCGTTTATCTCGCAGTGACCCGTATATTTAACGCGTTTTAAAAGCGCGCACGGACGCTGCGCTATTATAACCGACGGCTCGTCCTTTTCCGTTTCCTCTTTTACAACCTTCTCAAATTCCTTAAGGTTAAAAGGATCGCAGACTCTCACGCTGTCAACCCCAACGGCTTTGCAAAGCGTGAGAAGGTTTACACCCTTTGTTTCCTCGCCGCGGATTGTGTATCCCGTTGTGGGATTTTCCTGGTGACCTGTCATGCCCGTGATGGAGTTATCCAAAATTATAACGGTGCTTGCGCCTTTGTTATAAACAATATCTATAAGTCCCGTTATGCCCGAGTGCATAAACGTGGAATCGCCGATAACGGAAACAAGTTTCCTGTTAAACTCTTTTCCTCTCGCCTTTGCCATGCCGTGAGCCGCCGAAACGGACGCGCCCATGCATATTGTCGTATCAACGCTCTGAAGCGGAGCCACCGCACCCAAAGTGTAGCAGCCAATATCGCCCGACACCGTAAGTCCCAGTTTTTTAAGAACAAAGAATGTTGCTCTGTGCGGACAGCCGGCGCACATAACGGGCGGTCTTACGGGGATACTCTCGGAAAGCGCCGTGCTTTCGGGAGCGTCCTCGCCCAAAATTACTTTCTTTATCATATGCGGAGTGTATTCGCCCAGCAGCGTAAACTCATCTTTTCCGATAACGTCAATGCCAAGCGCTTTGCAGTGCTCCTCAATAAACGGGTCAAGTTCCTCCGTTACATAAACCTTTTTGCATTTTGCCGCAAAATCACGTATAAGCTTTGAGGGCAGCGGATAAACCATACCGAGTTTTAAATAGTTTACCTTATCTCCCAAAGCTTCTTTTGAATACATATATGAAATGCCGCTTGTTATAACGCCTATATCGCTTTTGTTATCCTCAACCGTGTTAAACTCGCAGCCTTCCGAAAATGCCTCGAGTTTTTTCATTCTCTCCTCAACAACCACATGCTGTTTTATTGCGTTTCCCGGCATCATAACATATTTTGCTATGTTTTTTTCATAAGGCTTTAATTCATCGTCTTTGCGTTCCCCGAGCTCCACAAGGCTCTGCGAATGGGAAACTCTTGTGGAAAGTCTTAAGAAAACGGGCGTATCAAACTGCTCTGAAAGTTCAAACGCACGTCTTGTGTATTCTTTGCACTCCTCCGAGTCAGAAGGCTCAAGCATCATGATTTTGGATGCCTTTGCATAGTGGCGCGAATCCTGCTCATTCTGCGAAGAATGCATTCCGGGATCGTCCGCAACGCAGAAAAGAAGTCCGCCGTTTACTCCCGTGTAGCTCACGGTGAAAACGGGGTCTGCCATAACGTTAAGTCCGACATGCTTCATGCAGCTCATGGCTCTTGCGCCGCCGATGGACGCGCCTATTGCAGCCTCCGCCGCAACCTTTTCGTTTGGCGCCCATTCCGCATAAACATCATCGTATTGTACAATGCTTTCGGTGATTTCCGTTGAAGGCGTTCCGGGATAAGATGAAACAACCCTGACGCCTGCTTCATACGCGCCGCGCGCCACGGCGGCGTTTCCGAGCATCAATTTTTTCATAAGTTCTGCTTCCTTTCTAATTCGTCCTGTTTTCCGAAATCTCATTCTGTTTTGCAACAAGGCTTTCGCCGCAGTACATTTTTCTGAGCTTCGGCTTTTCTATTTTACCTGTGGGATTTCTCGGTACGTCCGCAAAAATAAATTTGTGCGGTCTTTTATATCTCGGCAAAGCGCGGCAGAAATCGGTTATTTCCTCTTCGCTCAGCGTTTCGCCCTCTTTAACTTCCACAACTGCCGCCGCTATTTCGCCGAGGCGTGTGTCCGGCAGGCCGATAACGGCAACGTCTTTAATCTTCGGATTGCTTCTTAAAAAGTCTTCAATCTGAACGGGATAAAGATTTTCACCGCCGGAAATGATAACGTCTTTTTTACGGTCGACAAGATAAATAAATCCGTCTTCATCGCGCATTGCCATGTCACCCGTGTAAAGCCAGCCGTCTTTTAAAACCTCCGCCGTTGCTTTTTCGTCTTTATAGTAGCAAAGCATAACCCCGGGGCCTTTTACCGCAAGCTCTCCGACGTCTCCGTTTTTAACTTCGTTTCCGTCGCTGCCCACTATTTTAACTTCCCAGCCGAAACCCGCTTTGCCTATTGCGCCGACTTTGTGAATATTCTCGACTCCCAGATGCACGCATCCGGGGCCTATGGATTCCGACAAACCGTAGTTTGTGTCATAAAGGTGATTCGGGAATTTTTCTTTCCAGCGTTTTATAAGGCTCGGCGGCACGGGCTGCGCGCCTATATGCATAAGTCTCCATTTGGAGAGGTCATAGTCTTCAAGTTTCACATCGCCGCGGTCTATGGCGTCAAGAATATCCTGCGCCCACGGCACAAGCAGCCACACTATGGAGCACTGCTCGTCAGACACGGCTTTTAAAATCCATTCGGGTTTTACGCCCTTTAAAAGCACCGCTTTTCCGCCCACCAAAAACGATCCGAACCAGTGCATTTTTGCGCCCGTATGGTAAAGCGGCGGTATGCAGAGGAACACATCGTCCTTTGTCTGCTTATGGTGCGCCTGCTCCGTCATTGCGGCATGCATTAAACTTCTGTGCGCATGCACAATGGCTTTCGGGAAGCCGGTCGTTCCGGACGAGAAATATATTGCCGCCTCATCGTCATCCGTAAGCTTTATGTCGGGTGCTTTTGAGGAACAGTATGTTACAAGCCTGTCATAGCTTTCCGCAAACGTCGGGCAGTCCTCCCCGACGTAGAACCAGGCCTTAACGCGCGGAATGGTGTCGCAGATTTCCTCCACACGCCCCGTAAACTCGGGTCCGAACAAAATTGCGTCCGCATCCGCAAGGTTTAAGCAGTATTTTATCTCATCCGATGTATATCTGTAATTTAAAGGCACGGCAAGGGCGCCTGTTTTAAGTATTCCGAAATATATGGGCAGCCACTCCAGGCAGTTCATAAGAAGAATCGCCACTTTGTCACCTTTTTTAATGCCGCGCGTTAAAAGCAGATTTGCAAAGCGGTTTGCCTTTTTGTTAAACTCGCTCCACGTAATCTCGCTTCTGTAAGCCTCATTGGGGCTTGCTTCTATGAGAGAATACTCTCTCCATGTCATTCTTGTCTGGTTTTCAAGCTTTGGGTTTATCTCAACCAAAGCGGTATCGTTAGGGTAAAAATCCGCATTTTTCTTAAGTATATCGGTAATAGGCATCTTACTTTTCCTCCTTGTCAAAAAGCAAATTGCATTTTTCGGGGCTCATCGGCTTTTCAAAGCTCGATACAAGAGTTGTTACAACAATTGAAACCGCCATTGCCAAAACTCCCATTTCGGGCGTATGCGACACCGCAGCGGGAAATCCGCCCGTCACCGTAAGCCAAACCGCGGGCACAAATATTCCCAAAAGTCCGGCAAACATGCCGCAGAAAGCAGATTTCTTTCCTGCCTTTTTCGAGAACAGTCCCAATATATAGGGTCCTATAAAAGCGCCCGAGACAACGCCCCACGAAAAGGACATTATGTTTACTATAATAGTGATATTAAGCGTTGCAAAAATATACGAAAGCGCCACAAACACAAGGCAGAGCACACGCGTCAAAACCATCTGTGACTTAGGCTTTAAGTCTTTTTTAATCTCCGGCACAAGGTCAACCGACACTGCCGAAGCGGAACTCAGCACAACCGAGGCAAGCGTGGACATTGAAGCCGAGAGCAGCAGTATAAGTATAACCGCAAGTATAATAACCGTGAAGCTGCTGCCGCCGAGAGCCGTTATAAGCATCTGCGGAATAACAAAATCCTTGCCGCCTTGGGGAAGTGTGTTTGAAAGCACAAGTCTTGAAAGCGAACCCGTGAAATATGCGCCGCAGCCTATGATAAGGCAGAAGAGCGTTGAAATCCATGTTGCGTGTTTTATGGAGTTTTTATCGTCTTTTATGGCATAGTATTTCGTAACCATCTGCGGCAAACCCCATGTTCCGAAGCTTGTGAGCAATATATTGGTGCAGAGGAATTTAAATGATGAGCCTCCCCACACACTTGTAAGCTTTGCTCCGCTCACGCCGTCCTCCCCCATCGGGATTGCGGCAAGAGCCTCAAAAACATTGTCTGTACCGTTTGCACCGAGGTATTTTAAAACCGATACAATCATGAGCGCTATGCCGCCTATCATGATTATTCCCTGCACAAAGTCCGTGTAAACCGTGGCAAGGTATCCGCCCAAAACAAGGTACACAGCCGTTAAAGCGGCTATTATAAACATGCACCAGTTAACGGATATATTCGGGAAAATAACGTTAAACATTGCGCCGAGTCCTTTGTATACGGCTGCCGAATAAGGCACAAGGAAAATAAAAATAATCAGCGCGGATATGATTTTCAAGGCTTTTGAATCATATCTGCCTTCAAAAAACTCCGGCATTGTTTTGGATTTTAACCTGTGCGTCATGCGGCGCGTCGGCTTTGCCAGCACGCACCACGCCAGAAGGCAGCCCAAAACCGCGTTTCCGACACCTATCCACATGCTTGACACACCTATGTCCCAGCCGTGTTTTCCGGCATAGCCTACGAAAATAACAGCCGAAAAATACGATGTGCCGTAAGCAAAAGCCGAGACAATCGGTCCCACATTTCTGCCGCCCAGCAAAAATCCGTCGATGGTTTTTGCCTTACGGTAGCTTATAACGCCGATGCTTATCATCAAAACCGCGAAAAGCAGCAGCGCGCCCGCCGTAATCCATTGAATTTGTGCTCCGTTCATAAATATGACCCCTTTTCTTTTGCAGAGGACATATTAAAAAAGTCCTCTGTATTGTATTATACAGAGGACGAATTTTTTAAATCCGTGGTACCACCTCAGGTTCGCCGCCCAACTCACGAAGGGCAGCCTCATCAGGTACAGCGCAAGACTCAATACCTTAGTGCTGTGACGGGCACACCCGTTGCAGCCTACTCGAAACCTCTTTCGGTGCACAGCTCTCGGAATGTATTCGGATATATGCTTTCCGTTGTCTCGCACCGCCCGACAACTCTCTCAAGGCTCCGCATATTCTTACTTGTTTCCGGTCATCACCTTTAAATATTAACTTGAAATAATTATATCACTTCATTATTTATTTGTCAACAGTATTTTTTTAAATTTTAAAAATACCGAACACATCCAGCACGGACGATACCAAAATAAGCACAATACATATCGGCGCCAGATATTTTATCATAACCGTGAAAACCTTTTCGCGCCCAAAAGTTCCGTCCCGGCTAATCTCATCGGCAAGCGTTTTCGGCTTTATAACATATCCCACAAATATGCATGTGAGGAATGCGACAATCGGCATTAAAACGCTGTTGCTTATAAAATCGAAAAAGTCGAGGAACGAAAGACCTATTATCTTCACGCCGCCCCACAGCCCGAACCCGAGCGAGGACGGAATACCCAGGAAAAGGCATATGGCAATTGTAAGTATACAAGCCGTGCTTCTTTTAACCTTGAATTTATCGCTGAAAATAGAAACAACCGTTTCCATGAGCGAAATTGAAGATGTGAGCGCCGCAAACAAAACGAGTATGAAAAACGCCGCGCCGATAACCGTGCCGCCTTTCATGCTTTCAAAAACCTGCGGCAGCGTTACAAACATAAGCCCGGGGCCTTTGCCCAAAGCCGCCTCGTCTCCGCCCGAGAAAACAAACACCGCCGGAATAATCATAAGACCTGCCAAAAATGCAATTCCGGTGTCAAAAATTTCTATTTGTTTTACTGACGCTTCAAGATTTACATCCTTTTTCATATATGAGCCGTATGTTATCATAATGCCCATCGCAAGCGACATGGAGTAGAAAAGCTGACCCATTGCCGCAAGCACCGTTTTTGCCGAAAATTTTGAAAAATCGGGCGTGATGTAATAGAGAACGCCGTTAACAGCACCCGGCAGCGTAATCGCATAAACGGCAATTATAACTGAAAGCACTACGAGAATAGGCATCATAATGCTGCTTACCTTCTCAACGCCTTTTTCAACGCCCCTCAACACAACAAAAGACGTGATGCCGAGGAATACCAGAAACCAAATGAGCGGCTCTGCCGGCTTTGATATAAAGCTTTCAAAAAATCCGCTTTCCGCCGCAAGCCTTGCCTGCCCCGTGCAGAATGCCGCAAGGTATTTCGTAACCCAACCGCCTATAACCGAGTAATAAGGCAAAATTATCATGGGAACAAGCGCCGTGAGAGTTCCTATAAAAGAGAACTTTTTGGAAAGCGCGCCGTATGCGCCTATGGCGCTTAGACCCGTTTTTCTGCCGAGCGCAATCTCCGCCGACATAAACGCAAATCCGAATGTAAGCGCAAGTACGATATACACGAGCAGAAATATTCCGCCGCCGTATTTTGCCGCAAGATACGGGAATCTCCAAATATTTCCCAAACCCACGGCTGAACCTGCCGCCGCAAGCACAAAACCGATTTTTCCGCTGAAACTGCTTCTTTCTTTTTCCATACTTTCCTCCGTTTGTTATATTTTTAAGTAGGGGCGACCCTGTGTGGTCGCCCGTTTATGTTCCGCACACAAAAGGTCGCTCGCACGGCTCGCTCTCAAACGCAAAGCCAAGCATTGCGTTTGGTTTTCCTCAACACCAAACGGACAACTTCCCCGCAAAACAAATCTTCATGTATGCAAAAACTTTTTAAAATGTCACCGCAACAGTGTATCACAGATCGGAAGAGCGTCGTGTAGG
>USAP01000014.1 GCA_900552775.1 uncultured Eubacteriales bacterium
TGCTATAATAATAAAGCTGAATGCGACACATGAAAAAACATGAAGCGAGTGTGCTGGAATTGGCAGACAGGCACGTTTGAGGGGCGTGTGCTTATGGCGTACGGGTTCAAGTCCCGTCACTCGCACCATATCGAGTGTTCATAACGTGTATGAAGTTATGAACACTCTTTTTCTATGCATATGGTCTTTCAAAAAACTTTATCGCGTGCTGTGTTGTTCGCACAAATATGGTACGCGGATTGGGTGCAGGCTCAGCCTGCTTTTTTGTTTTTAAGCCGTTTTAGTTGTTCTTAAGTACTCAACCTTAACACCTTTTCTTGTGTTTACTTTTATCTTGTCGAAATTCTCCGGCATATCAAGCTCACCGATGAACTTGTAATGTATTATAACCTCTTGAGTGCGGTTTAATCCCGTGCCCTCTACTGCGTGTACCTCAATTCTCTCAATCAGCTCCTGAAGAATCAGATGAAGTACGGTCTTTTTGACAGAGGCTAGTCTCCGCAGTCCAATACACCATTTACCGACTCCACAAATTACGGCAGGTCTGACCGTCTTCCAACCATACGACGAGAGAGGGGGGTGCGGACATATTTGGGGACATATCGTCCTGCGCTCCGATATACTCGATTTCGATATTCTTTCCTTCTTCAAAGCCTTCGTTTTTAAGTCCTTCGATAAATCCCTTGCGGCAATTATCAAGTGAAGGATGATCCGAAATCTGTGTAATACCTATTTTATAGACTTTTTCCGCCGATGCCCCATTCTGAGTATCCGCCGACTTATTTGTCGAACATCCGCAAAGCCTCGTAATTGTCAGCAAAGCTGCCGCAGTAATTGAAATTACCTTTTTAACATTTTTTCTCTTCTCGTCTTTCCCATCTTTCTAAACTTTCCTTTAAAATAAAAAAATCTTCGGACAGACAAGACCGAAGGAACAAATATCGCAATATTAAATAAACTCCGCAAAATCTATCCTCATCTAATCTCATCTAATCTCTGAAACCATAATACCATAAAAGCATATTTTTATCAACAACTTTTTTTATTTATACTGCATACGGTTTTGCCGGAAAGAAGCTGTTTAAAAAGTCGGTTGACTTTTTAAACAGCCCCCTATTTACGAAGTATAAACTTAAAGAACGGCTTTCAAAACCAATACTTCCTTACCGGGCTGTGGCTTTTTAAACAGCCCCTATACTTCTATGATTAAAAGAGCTTATTGATTTCCGCCAAGGTATTTCTCACAAGCAAATCTCCGCCCTCATGGCCGACCTTACCGCTTGCGATAAAAGCGCTGTAATGCTTGCCCTTTTCGGCTTTCTCCGTAGGCAAATATCCTAACGAACCGCAAGCAAGCTGAACCAGGAAGGTTTGCTCGGCACGGCTTCTCGCTTTAATCTGGTTGCCGTAATTGAGGAAAAGCTCAAACGGGTTTGTTGCAAAAGCAATATTTCCGATTCTGAGTATATGAACCTCTGTGTCAATCACGTCAATTAACTCCTGAAGCCTCATTCTGCGCAAAACGCCGAGATAAATCTGAAGGTTTGCGGCATCGTTAAAATCCACATCTCCCTCTTTATCGGCAAAATATTCGCGGATTGCTTTCTTTGCCTCTAACTCATCTTTAAGCGTTGCACGTCTTAAGGGAAGCTTGAAATTATGGACTTCATGAACAAATTCATTGCTTTCTTCTTCCTCAAAAAGACCCTCGTTATAAACCTCTATTATTTCATTTGCAATTCGCTTTCCCGCTTTTTTCATGCCTGCAATATCAAACATTGAGGGATCTGCTCTGCGAACCTTTGGATTATTGCGCGTAATATTCGGGTCATGGACATCACTCTCGGGCTCAACCCAGCGAACCAGGTCAACCGGGCACTGATCCCCCGCAGCGCTGCAAAGCGGCAGCAGGAAAATCTCCTCGCCGAAATGACGTCTCAAAAGCATTTTAACCTCTCCCCAGAAGTCGGGAGATACAAACAGCCTGTGCTGAACACACTGAGCGGGACACGCAAGATTTGCCACGATGCCCGAAAGCTTTTTGTTTTCATCAAAAACATATATAAGCTCAATACCGGAATCGTTTCCGCCTTCAAGCTCTGTAAACACGGCGGTATCCGTATTGCCCCACATCTGAGCGCTTCCGTCGGAATAGCAGGCTCTGCGGCACATCCCCACGGGAGCACGTCCGAAAGCGCTGACAAAAGAGCTTTCTTTTCTGTTTCTCCAAGCTGTCATAATTGCTTCGGATACCTTTTCGGTCAAAAGGATACTCATTTCTTCATCTGTGATAATATTGTCGTTTCCCGTAATCTCCGCGCTTTCAACATATTTTCTGCCGGAGGGAAGATTTTCCTCCAAAAGGTTTCTGAAGGAGCCTGTAGCAGTCAGCACTTCACTCTCTATGCTCATTTCACGCTCCGTATAACCGGGACCGGTATGAGTGTGAATGGCGCTTATAATAACCTTATCAACGTCAAGTCCTTCATTATTGTTTCTTATGTTGTTTTTGATTCTTTCGCAAAGTTTTTCCGTAACACTTACAAGGTCAACACTGCAAAATACAGCCTGGTCGTTTCCCGAGTCAAACGCAAGCGCCGTTGCCGTCACGGGCTTTTCAACATATTCGGAAATACGCTCCGCAAACTGACCCTGCAATGAACAAGGTTTCTCGGGCGTAATATCCGTTTCCGCCCAGCCGGTTTTAATTCCGTAAATCATTTTATTTACTCTCCTTCTATAATTGTACTTTTCCGTTTTCCGAAATATTGATTTTGCTCATCTCGGAAAATCTTGATAAAATTGAATTTTCGGTTGCTTTTCGCGGCCAGCCGAAGGATGAATGCTTCATCCCGAATCCAAGCTCAACAGGCATAAACTCAAGGCTCTTAAGCTCTCTGTCTTCAATCTCAAAGAATGCGATTACCGATTCTGTCATAGCTCTGCTTCTTTGCAAGCCTATTGTAAAATCGCGTGTGCGTGATTTAAAGACCTCATACACACCTTCTTCGGGCGCAACGCCGTATTTTTGATAAAAATCATAAGGGATAATCTTGCAATTTTCAAGGTGCAGAATAAAATCACCGAGAGAATAAAATATCGGCAGCCCGTTATATATTTCAAAAGGTCTTAAAAGATGCGGTCCGTGACCTATGACGGCATGCGCTCCTTCATCAATGCACATATGCGCAAAATCCTTTAAAAACTCGGGTGTTGTTTCAAGCGTTTCACCTTCAAAACAGTGAGAATGAACGGACACAAGCACTGTATCTGCCTGAAATTTCGCATCTCTGATTGCTGTCTTTATACGTTTTAAATCCGTTTTTGACACTTCGCTTAATACCTTAGGCTCGCCGAGTCTGAAAATCATATTGCCGAATCTTACCTCGCCCTCCTCGGGCGGCAACAGATACCCTTGTTTTTGGTCATCAAGCATTTCCGCATTTAATTTTGTTTTATCGGCAATTTCATTTAACGCCTTAAGGTCATCATTGCGGACATAAACTACTTCTTTAATGCCAAGGGAATTTATTCCCGGTCTTCCGATAAAATCACGAGACTGCTCCCCGGCTTCCGCCCCCGGCGAAAAGTCGGCAGTGCAGGATATTACGGCAGCTCTTCCGCTCGGAGTATTTATATAAGACGGCCTCGACGCTTCGGCAAGATTTCTGCCGGCGCCCGAATTTAAAAAGCCTGCGGATTTAACGTTTTCAAGTGTCTGCAAAAAGCCGTTAACCGCAAAATCCATACAATGATTATTTGCGGTTGTTGTGACGTTAAAGCCGAAATCTTTAAGATCCGAAATTACGTTTTTCTCCGTTCTGAGCCATGTTCCGCCGCTGTATTTTGCAGGATAGCAATCTTCGCAAACAGTTGTTTCAAGATTGAAAAATCTTATATCACCGCGGCAGATATAATTCTTGATTTCATCAAAGCCGTCATAGTATCGGGGCAAATTCTTTTGTATCGCACAATCGCCCACAGCAGTAATTTTCATAATTATCTCCAATCAAGCAAAGTATTTCATAATTATATCTTTTTCGATTTCAAAGCTTTTTGAAACACTTGATTTCTCCAGCCATTCTTCTCTTGTATGAGCTCTGCCGCCGTTATAGGTTCCGACACATACCGCCGGAACTCCCATGGAAAGCGGAATATTTGCATCCGTTGACGCCGAGCGAATCACAACGTCTTCTCCCGAATGCTTTTTCTGAACCTCCATACAAAATGCCGCCATATCGTCAATCTTCTTTTTATCTACGTTTTGCATGCAGGGTCTGTCACCTACAAGCTCGACGGTTACACAGGCTCCGAGGGACTTCATATATTCAAAAATCTCCTCGAATTTCTTTTTCATGTATTCAAGATTTTCAAATGCTTCGCTTCTGTATTCGCAAAGCATCTGAGCCTCCTCGGGAATTGTGTTAACGGACGTTCCTCCCGAAATCACACCGACATTATAGGTGGTTTTTGCATTTGTCGGAACCTCAAGCTCATATATTTTTGTAATTCCCTTTGCCAAAACATCAACGGCGCTCTGATTTCCGAAGCTCCCGTATGAATGTCCGCCTTCGCTTTTAACGGTCACCTTATACCTGTGCGAGCCGACACTTTGTGTTACGATCTCGCTGTATACACCGTCAAACGTGTAAAACTCAGAAATATCCTTGCCGTACCTTTCAAATACCGCTCTTGTTCCCTTTAAATTTCCGAGCCCTTCCTCGCATGAATTAAAGACAATCAAAAGCGTTTTCCGCGGCTTTTTGCCCAAGTCCGATATATACTTCAGATTTGCAATGAGCGACGCAAGGCAAACTGTATCGTCTCCGCATCCGGGACAATATATATTACTGTCGTCCTCTAAAAGCGGCAACGCCTCCGTATCGGGAAAAACAACATCCGTATGAGCTTCGAAAACAACCGTCTCGGGGCTGTTGCCGTCTATTTTAACAATTACATTTTTTGCATCGTCTGTTTCTGCTTTGAAGCCCCATGAATGCAAAATATTTGTTATATACTCAACTCTTTTATCCTCAAGTCCGGAAGGAGCGGGAATTACGCATAATTCCCGCAAGAGCTTATCGTTTAAATCATAATACTTTTTCATAGCCGGTCTCTTAAAGTATTTCTATGCCGAGTATATCGCACAAATCTTTAATCTTATCCGTGTTGTCTCCGTAAGAAATAATATAATGCTGACACATTACGTTCTGAACAAAATCCTCTGTATCGCGAATCTTGATTTTCAGGCCGGGAAGCTGCGGCGCAGGCTGCGTCCATCCTGCCTCCTCCCATTTCTGCGGAGTTTCGGCAACGCCGAGCTCCATGTGCATATAGTAGCTGTCTCCGCAATGCGTCAGACGGCAAAGCGTAACGGTTCCCGTTTTAAGCTTTGAAACATTTAAAATTCCTTCGGAAAGCTCACCGAACGCAGCCGGCATAACCTTTGTCTCACCGTCTGTCACCTCTGCCGGAACATAATCGGGAACGCCCATTAAGACGCCGTCTTCAAAATACTCGTAAAATTCAAGATATGCCGCGCACTGCCCCGTCAAATATTTAACCATAAGCTGTGTTACCGCGCCGAGGCAATCGTTTTCGGGAATGGTGCAAAGCTTATCAACATCCGAAAGAAGCATGAACACGGGCGCCGGCGGAAAACCGAAAAGCTTTTTCATTCCGTCAACATCCTTAAGGGAAACAGCGTCGCACTTTCTCTCACGCACAAGAGCAGATACGGCAAGATAAAGCTTTGCCGCAATTTCCATGCTTTCTCTTTTTCCTTCCTTGAGAAAATGCCATTTTGAAATATACTTGTCTATAACCTCGTTTACCTCTGCATCGGAAATCCCTTCGAGTCTCTTCTCGATATCCATAAGCTCCATCGTTTCGATTTCAGTTCCGATTGTACGCTTTAAGGATGCGCCGTCATAAAGAGTTCCGTAAAGGTTCATGTCTCTGTATCCGCCCATAAACACTCTCGAATGACGAAGCTTTTCTGCCGCGCACGCGGCGCTTCCCCATGCTGCAACGCGTTTTGCCGACGACTCTTTTCCGATTATATCATATATGTATTTAAACGTATATCCCATATCGAAAAATGTTTTGCGCAGCGCAGACGTCCCCGCCTGGTCGGCTGTTGTAACTATTCTTCCGTCCTCAATCCAGCCGCACAAGCCCCACAAAACCATGGGCTTATTTCTGAAGTGCTCACAAACCTTTATAACGGCGTGAGTCGGAATCCAGCCCGCAATACAAACAACGAGAAAATCAAAATCCTCGCTTTTAAGCTTTTTGACAGCTTTTTCTATGTCCTTTTCTTCATAATCGTCGGTTATCGGGAAAACAGACACGGTATCGACGCCGGCATTGTTTAAATCCCCGAGCGCTTTTCCGCATTTTTCTTCCAAAATCTCAATAGGTGTGTTTACTTCGCCGAATCCGGCAAAACCAGCTTTAATCATATTGTTTGTTCCTTTCATACGGGATTTAATAAATTATCCGTCATTTTATATCGGGAAAATACCTCGTCATAGTTAACTCCGGAGGAGCTGAATGTTTTGTCGGTTAAAACGATTTTCACGCAAGCGCTCTTTACGCTTTCAAACACGCCGCAGCCCACTCCCGCCAAAATCGCAGAGCCCAGGCAGGCGGTTTCCCTGTTTTTCAGAGTGTTGAGCGTTTTCCCCGTCATATCGGCCTTGATTTGACACCACAGCGGGCTCATTGCACCGCCGCCCATAATTTTAATGCTTGTTACGTTGTACGGCAGATATTCAATGTTTTCTCGAAGCTGAGCCGAAACCGCTTCAAGTATGCTGCGCACAAAATGTCCTCTCGTATGCTGAAGCGTTACACCCGTAAAACTTCCCTTTGCGGACGGATTGTATTTCGGCATTGTGCTGCCGGAAAGATGCGGAAGCATTGTAAGCCCGTCACAGCCGGGCGGCACCTCCTCAGCCAGTTTGTCAAGATCTGCAAAGGAAAAATCCTCGCAAAAATTGTTTTTAAACCATTTGAGCGCTATGCCTGCCGTCTGCGTCCAAAGAATACGGGCATATCCTCCGTCAAAATTATAGTGGCACGGAATAATACTGTCAGGGTCATATGCCGGAATACTGTTGCAGGGGGCGAAGAGAACCATTGAGGTCCCCGTCATTTC
This sequence comes from uncultured Eubacteriales bacterium, assembly GCA_900552775.1. Classification (GTDB taxonomy): domain Bacteria; phylum Bacillota; class Clostridia; order UMGS1883; family UMGS1540; genus CALCLY01. The sequence goes on from USAP01000014.1 coordinate 7,163, forward strand.
GCTTATATCGCCTTCGTGCAAAACGCCTGCGCCGATAGCTGCGGCAACCTGATCCATGCCGCTTGTCATAACCTTGATACCGTTATAATCTCCGACATATTGAGCGCTGTCAAAAAGCCTTGGAAGCTTTTCCTTCGATACACCCAGGAAAGTCAGCATTTCGTCCCACCACTCGCCGTTTCTGATGTCAAAGTAAAGCGATGATGACTGCAGCGATTTTTCCGTGACAAATTCACCCGTAAGCTTATAAAGAATATAGTCCTCAAGAAGAAATATCTTTCTTGTTTTCTCAAAAACCTCAGGCAAATTTTTCTTAAACCATAAAAGCTTTGAAGCGGGCCATGTGGCTGTTATTTCGGGCTGTCCGGTTATTTCGTAAACCTTTCTGTTTCCAAAAGCCTCTTTTATTTCCAACGCTTCTTCCGATGCTCTGTTGTCAAGCCATACCACGGCATTATGCAAAGGCTTACCGTTATCGTCTGTCAAAATCAGAGTTTCGCATTGCGTATCGACAGCCAGCGCGTATATCTCCGCTTCGGCGCGCGCATCGCTTATTGCCGTTTTGACTATATTGATATAATCATCGGCAGCAAATTCAACCGTGTCGCCGCTTGTTATTAAATTATAATCATATGTACGGCAAAAAAGCATTTTACCGTTTTCGTCAAAGGCTGCGGCCTTTACGGAGGTTGTTCCGACATCAATTCCGAGTAAATTCATTTATGCCTCCGGTTTTATCTCTTCTGCTGCAATGTGTAATGTACATCGTCAGCCTTTTCTTCATCGGTGTATTTGCGTAATGTGTTAATTGTTTCGCCGTTGTTCCACTTTCTGTCGCCCACATCCTCGCAGGTACCCATAACGGTTACGTTAAGCTGTCTGTGACGAGCGCGAACGTGATCCCAGTCAACAAAGTAAATATGAGCAAACTCGCCGCCGTCAAGCACACCGTCTTTAATTGTCATGGTTTCGCTTCTTCCGAAGAATACAGAACGCAGATGTCCGTCTGTGTTCATGCTTGTGAAGTCGCCCGGTTCGTTTACGTGTCTGCCGAACTGTGTATGAATCGGGCCGGGATGACGATACTGATGCTCTTCGGCAAAATCGGGTATCATCTTCCTCATAATATCGAGCAAATCATGCTGTAAATACTCGATGTCAAACGAATCGATATCGTGTGAGCATTCCTGAATCATTACGGAACAGGTTGTGTGATGCGACGCGATGCAAACCGTGCCGTTTTTAACGCCCGAAGCCTCTACAATCTCAATAATCTCCTTTGATACATCGTGAAAAGTCGGTATCCATCCTCTTGACTGAAGCTCAAGCTCCTTCTGAAATACTTTAAATTCCATCTTAAAATCTCCCCTTTAAAAATTTTATTTATTAAGCCTTTGCCCAACCGCACCGCCGGGGTGAATCAGGGCAAATTGCTCATTTTTATAATCGGTTTCCTCAATAAGAGCCGTCTGAAGCACATGGAAAATAACTCCGAGCGCCGTGGTTGACGTTGTTCCCTGAGAATTATATTTATCCGTCTCACGGTTAACATGCTGATGCAGCACAACATCCGCGCCGCATGCCAACGGTGATTCAAGATTTTCCGTTACTGTTATTATTTTAACGCCTTTTTTTCTGCAAATATCCATAATAGGCAAAAGCTCTGCGGTTTTTCCGCCTCTTGAAGCAAAGAGCATTACATCGTCTTTTTGCAAAAAGCCGCTTGCGCCGTGCACCGCCTCGGCAGGTGAAATAAACCTCGCAGGGCGCTCGATACAACACATCAAATGCGCAAAATGCCTGCACATAATTCCCGAATGTCCGCATCCCGACGCACCGATCCGCGGAGCGTTCTTCAAAAGCTCAACCGCCTTTAAAAATGCTTTCTCATCAAAGTCGTCGGCCATTTCTCTTATACATTCGGCCTCTATTTCAAAAACATCCGTCATCGCCTTAAGCGTTTTATCAGTCATTTATAAAACCTCACTTATGAAGCTCGTCCCATGCGCGGCGAAGATTGTATATCATTTCCTCAACCATTGCATACGGGTCATCTGCTTTTATTATTCCGCTCGTTGAGCCTGTTGCCTGCGCGCCGAGCTTGATTGTATTGTAAACATCCGTTCCGTTGGAAATTCCTGCGCCCTGCAAAACCATGATATCGGGATTTATGTCATGCACCGTTTTTATTGTATCGATAACATAGTTGCTGTCGCTTGTTTTACCTGTCCCTATAAGCTCTGTAGGCTCGGCAACAATGAGATTCGGTCCCATTTTTGCTATTTTCTTAACGTCTTCAATGGTATCCGCACAAACTATTGTTCCGAGTCCGACCTCGTCAGCTCTTTTAATCGTTTCCGCCAAAACATCGTCCGTCACGGGCTTTTCGGCATGGTTGAGCATAACGCCCACGGCGCCGGCAGCCTTCACAGCCTCGGGCAGAACGCTTCCGAGACCGCGCCCTACGGGCAGGGGATCCATATGCTGCGCAAATACCAGAATTCTCTCCGTATTATCCGCAAGAAGTCTGATATCCGTATATTGCGGAGTTACAATTATATCAACATCGTATTTAAGCGCTGTTTTGTCAATAACCTTTGCAAGCTTTAACATTTCCTCTCCGTAAAGATATGCTTTCGGCCCTATTTCAAAGAATGGCGGTTTGATTTTTAAATCTTTGTACATGGTTTATCTCCTCGTTTCGATTTATATTTTTCCTCTTTACCGGCATATTACATTATAATACACCTGACAAAAAATTGTCAAGAACAAATTATATAATTATATGACACCAAAATTATATAATTTATATAACATGATTTTTTTCCCATTTCCCCGATTTGTACCTTAAAACAAAAGCCAGACTTCTTATTATCCAGTCAAGAACCATTGCATACCAAATTGCAATTACACCGATTTTGAACACGTAAACAAATACATACGCCATGATTATTCTGAACAAGAACATCGAAAGCGCCGAAACCGTCATTGTAAACACAGTATCTCCCGTGCCGCGCAATGCGTTCGGCAGGGCAAAGCTCATCGGATAAAACAGCGCAGACATGAAGAAATATACATAAAGAATATTTATTGCATATCCGGTTGCCTCCTCGGACAAGCCGTACATTCTTACAAGCGGCGCCGTAAAAAGAATCGCCAGTGCGGCATTTACAATCATTGCCGCATAATCAAGCTTCAAAATATGCTTTGTATAAAATTTCGCTCCTTTTATGTCTCCCGCACCGCAGCACTGTCCGACAAATGTAATGATTGCCATGGTAAAGGATGACCCGAGCGCATATGTAAGCGGAGCTATGTTTGATGCCAAGGCGTTTGCGGCAATAGAAGCCGTTCCGAGCGTAGAAACAAGACGCTGAAGTATAAGTGCCCCGAGGTTGAAAAGACCGTTTTCAATTCCGTTGGGCAGGGCGATTTTTGTTATTCTGCCGATAAGCCCGCCGTACCATTCGGGTTTGAAAAGCTTGATAACAACTATTCTGTTTTTATGGCTGCAATGCATTATTACCTGCACCGTTCCCGTAATGATATACGCCACCAGGGTTGATAATGCCGCCCCGCTGACGCCAAGCTTGAATACAAAAATAAAAATATATTTCAGAGCCACATTAATAACCATCATGCAAATTGACGCCATAAAAAGAATTCTGGTGTTTCCCGTCGCCCGAAAGCTTGCAGAACCGCAATTATATAAAGCTAAAAAAGGATATGAAAGCGCGTTAATCGAAAAAAATTCTTTAGATGAATTCATTACCTCTTCTTCAACCGTTCCGAATAAAAAGCTTAAGAGAATATCCCTGAAAGCAACAAAAAATATACAAGCGATTGTTGATATCAAAAAAATTACTTGTATATTTGTCTTTAAGGCACGCGAGGCTTCTTTTATGTTCCGCGCGCCGATATATTGAGATACAACCACGCTCCCGCCGGTGGCAAGGGCTATGGATACGTTTTTTACAAATTGGTCTATGGACAGTGCAAGCGAAACGCCCGCAACCGCAGTTTCGCCTAAGTACGAAACCATATAAGTATCGATTATTCCCATCAAGGATATAATTACCTGCTCAAAAAAAATCGGAAGAATAAATAAAATTATTTCTTTGTTTTTAAATCGGGCGTCCTCCGGCAGGGCAAATAATTTCATTTTTACACCTCCAACCAATTCCAGTATGCGGCAAAACAGATTATTTTTGCTTACGGTTTAAATTATACCATGCAATTTGGCAGTTGTCAACATAAAACCCCCCCAATGTTTCTTATGCGTTTTTTTATTTTTTATTTATACCGCACAAATCCGCAATCTCTTTTAAGTAAGAATTAAGTTTTTGATTGCTCAGTACAGGCAGCAACTGACCTTTGGGGAGCTGACCTTCATATTTCTGGAGTATCGCTTGGGGTATTTTCAGCAGCGGTACGTTTACCGGAGTATCTGTCTTATGACGGTGCGTCATGATCCACGGCTTCCCGTCAAACGAGATTCTGATGTCGCTTGCCTTCAGTTCCTTCACATCCACATATGATAATCCCGTGTAACAGGAGAACAGGAACACGTCCCGTACCTGTTCCAGTCTTTTAGTCGGAAACTTCTTCTTCATTATCTTTTGCAGTTCCGCATCCGTCAGATAACCTCTGTCCACACGTTTCAGTCTGATTTTATAATTTGAAAACGGGTCAGTATAAATCCAACCGTTGTTTTTGGCGATGATTACAATCATCTTGAAAGTCTGCATGAATTTTGCCGTAGTATTCTCATTACATTTGCTTTCCGTTCTCAGATAGTTCTCGAAGTCCGTAATGAACATATGGCCGATTTCCTTCAGTGATATATCCGAAATATTGTATTTCACTTTCATAAATTCCTCCAGCCTCCGGTAGCAGCGGTCATATTTCGCGAGGGTGGCAGGAGTCTTGCTGATGCCGACCAGTTTTCTTGCATCCTCATTGTGTTTCTTGAAAAGTTCCAGCAGTGTTCTTTGTTTCGCCGTTATTCCCAAAAACGCATTGCGTATTTTTTCTACCGTTACGAATGACTCATGCACTTCAATATCCCGGTAGTGGTTTTTCAGCGAAGCACGGATGTCCTCCAATGTTTCATTCAACTGGCGGGCTTTTTGTGTATTTCCTTTCGCCTTGCCCAATGTGGTATCCCATTTATCAGGTTCTATATCCAGCTTTGAGCTGAATTGAGAAATTTCACCGTTAAGCGACAGACGAATCATAATACCCGCTTTTCCTTCCTTGTTCAGATAGTTCTTTCTTAGATAGAACAGAATCTTAAATGTACTCTTACTCATATCCTTTTTTAATTTAGCTCCGTTACAGTGGATGTAATGACTTCCCTCTGCAAAGGAATAATTAATAATTGGGTTACAAGCAGACATTTGAACGTCAATGAGCGACAAATCAAGGACTTACATCGAAAATCGTTACAGAAGATTTTCCCGATTTTCCTGTAACGATTTTGTAACGGAACTTTGTCTGAAGTGGGCATTTTAATGTCTTTCGGTTGTCCACCGGATAAATAGAAAAAGTCCCGTAAAACGTTGATTTTACGGGACTTGTCTTAATTTGACTACCTAATGTCTTAGGTTTCAGCGGAGAGACAGGTTCTATCACCTATCATTTCAAACAATATCACAAACTCGTAATATCTTGTTAATTACCAAGTTATTACAAAGTAAACAGAAAATAAAATATCTCTTAATATCTTTGCATATCTCACTTTTTGGGTGTATTTTTGGGTGTCAATTTTCAAACACACCCAATTATGAATATCAAAAGAAACATCATTTTCGCACTGGAAAGCCGGAAGAAAAACGGTGTGCCAATCACAGAGAATGTGCCTATCCGTATGCGTGTGATATTCGCAAGCCAGCGTATAGAGTTTACAACGGGCTACCGCATTGACGCTACCAAATGGGATACGGACAAACAAAGGGTAAAGAACGGATGCACAAACAAACTGAAGCTAAGCGCATCCGAAATCAATGCAGACCTGCTAAGACAGTATACGGAGATACAGAACATCTTCAAAGAGTTTGAAGTACAGAACGTACTACCCACACCCGCACAGATAAAGGACAGCTTCAATGCAAGGATGAAGGATGCACCAGTCACAGAGCAGGAAACAGCCGAAGGACCTAAAATCAGCTTTTGGGAGGCGTTCGAGGAGTTTGTAAGGGAATGCGGGAAACAGAACGACTGGACAGACGCAACCTACGAAAAATTCGCTGCGGTAAAGAACCACCTGAAAGAGTTCAGGGATGAACTTTCCTTTGATACGTTCACCGAGAACGGTCTGAATGACTATGTGGACTTCCTGCGTAACAAGAAAGATATGCGTAACAGCACCATAGGCAAGCAGATAGCCTTCCTGAAATGGTTCCTGCGGTGGAGTTTCAAGAAAGGGTACAATCAGAACATGGCTTATGACAGCTTCAAGCCCAAGCTGAAAAACACACCCAAAAAAGTGATATTCCTCACATGGGAGGAACTGAACAGACTGAAAGACTACAAGATACCCCAAACCAAGCAGTATCTCGAACGGGTAAGGGACGTTTTTCTGTTCTGCTGTTTCAGCGGGCTGCGCTATTCGGACGTGTACAACCTCAAACGGAGCGACATCAAGCCCGACCATATAGAAGTGACAACCGTAAAGACAGCGGACAGCCTTATCATAGAGTTAAACAACCACAGCAAGGCGATACTGGAAAAATACAAAAGCGTACACTTTGAAGATCACAAGGCACTTCCGGTCATCAGCAATCAAAAGATGAACGATTATTTGAAAGAACTGGGGGAACTTGCGGAAATCAACGACCCGGTAAGGGAAACTTACTACAAGGGAAATGAACGTATAGACACCGTCACACCCAAATACGCCCTGCTGGGAACCCATGCCGGAAGACGGACATTCATCTGCAACGCTTTGGCATTGGGTATTCCCGCACAAGTGGTGATGAAGTGGACGGGACACAGCGACTACAAGGCGATGAAACCATACATAGACGTTGCCGATGACATCAAGGCCAATGCGATGAACAAATTCAACCAACTGTAAACACAACAATAGCATGGAAGAAAGAATAACCTCAATGATACCCCGCTACGGGAAACTCAACAAGACATATACGGAAATAACATCCGGTGACGGCCTCTCTTTTGAGAAGCAGAAGTTCATTCATGACTTTTACAAAGAGTATGAAGACACACAGACCTTTGAAAAGGCAATTATCAGCCTCATGCTTGAAACGGAGGGTACGCACTTTTCCATATTGCTGAACAGCCTGAAACGGGAGATTGAAAACAATATCTCAATGTATAATACCTGCAAGGAGTTTTTCGACCGTCTCGATATTGAACATATCTGCCGGCAGCATGAAAGATGTCATGACCGGGACATCGAAAGACAAATGCAAATCACAAACGAATATTACCGGGAACTTATGGAAGCTAACGGATCTTTGGAGGCAGTCGGTTTCAGGGAACATGATCGTCAGGAAGAGGAAAGGTTGGAAAAAAGATACGGGCAGTGCAAACGGGAATACGACAGGGAGAAAGCCAAGCTGGATGAACTATATGCACAGAAGGAACAGGCAAGGCGGGAAGCCCTACAATACCTGAAAAACCGCTGCGGAGACATATACAGACTGGACGGATCGCTGCTGGCAATCCTCGAAAAATACATGACCGGCCAAAAGAAAAAGGAAGGGGAAGAAAAAGAGGCCGCCACACCGACACCCTCACCCACCTATTTTCCCATGAAACTCTTGTCAGCCGTTTACGAAAAATGTAACGGTGAACAGTTCGAAGCCATTTCCGAACTGGACTTCTACGCCAGCATGAACCTGCAACCGTGCGAAGGCAAACTGATAATAAGACCGAGGGAAAAGGCTCGTGTATGCTATCTTATTTTCCTTATGGGTGAAACACTGCACAAACCAGACAGAGAAAAATGGAGAAAAGACATCATGAACCTGCTGGGAATAGACGACACATACTATAAATCAAAATACAAAGAACCCGTTTCCGATTTTCCCAGTGACAGCAATCAGATATTTGCGAAGGAAATGCGGTCAATATTCCGATAGTCAGCGATATGCCACGACATTCCACGAAACAACCACTTTTACCACCCGAAATATTTTTCACCACCCTTATTAATTTCTGATAATTAGTGAGATAGCGTGATATTACATTCACGCTATCCACATCCTTACCACCCGTATCCGGGATTAACTTTGCACTGTTCGGACGAAACAAAAAGCCCGTGCGCAGGGCTTACAGTACAAACGTTAAATTCATTCCAATATGGAAATCAGAGAACTTTTATCAAAGCCCGTATGGCAGATGACGGGAGAGGAATTCATATTACTGAACCGACACGCCTTACAGGAAAGGGAAGCGAAAGTAGCGCAGCCCATAGCCGATACGGAAAAGAAATACGTGTACGGGATAGGCGGCATAGCCCGCCTGTTCGGATGCAGTATGCCCACAGCAAACCGCATCAAGAAAAGCGGGAAGATAGACAGAGCCATTACGCAGATAGGACGCAAAATCATCGTAGATGCGGAAATGGCACTCGAACTGGCAGGACACAAAAGCGGGGGACGCAGATAAGGAGGTATGGCCATGGAGTACAGAGAAAGAAAGGAGATCACGTCCGAAGAGGCGGTGATACTGTGGCAAGCCTCACGGCTCGACCTTTCGGAAGACCACGAGAGGGCACCCGAAATACTGAAAGTACACGGCGGTTCCGTCATAGGCACGCTGGGGAACTTCAGCGCATCAATAGGAAAAGCAAAGAGCAAGAAAACGTTCAATGTTTCCGCAATCGTGGCGGCTGCACTGAAAAACGGCACAGTGCTAAGCTACACGGCGGAACTGCCCGAAAACAGGCGGAAAATACTCTATGTGGACACCGAACAAAGTTCCTACCACTGTGCGAAAGTGGCAAAGAGAATATTACGTATGGCGGGACTGCCGACAGGCAGGAACCATAAAGACCTTGAATTCCTTGTCCTAAGGAAGTACACGCCCGAGGAACGAATAGCAATCGTGAGGGAGGCTATTTACCGCACCGAAAATGTAGGGCTGGTAGTCATTGACGGAATACGGGATATGGTGTACGACATCAACAGCCCCAGCGAGTCCACGAAGGTAATCTCCCTGCTGATGACATGGACGGGGGAAAGACACATACACATACACACCATACTGCATCAGAACAAGGGGGACGAGAACGCAAGGGGACACATCGGAACGGAGCTTAGCAACAAGGCCGAAACAGTGCTGCAAGTGGAGAAGGACGAGAAGGACCCCGACATCAGTACGGTCAAGGCAGCACATATCAGGGCGATGGACTTCGAACCGTTCGCATTCCGCATCAACGGGGAGGCATTACCCGAACTGCTGGACGAATACATGTTCAAACACAAGGATCCGGGAAAAGGGAAAAGGGAGAAGTTCGACCCCTACAAGGACATCACAGAGAAGCAGCACCGCATCGCACTGGAAGCGGCATTCACACTCAAAGATGAATACGGCTACAAGGAGCTTGCGGAAGAATTGAGGAAAACCTACGCCTCTGTCGGTGTCATGCTTGGGGGAAACAGGCTGACAGACCTCATTACAGTACTGAAAAACAAACGGATGATAGTACAGGAGAACGGCAGGAAATACACCTTCAAACCCGATTTTCACTATTAGCGGTATTGTATGGGAACCACTTTACTTTAGTCCCGTACCATATATATACGGAAGTAAAGTAAAGTGGATATAGCCCGTAATATACAAAAAGATACGGGCGAAAAGAAAAAAGAATATTCACACCTGACAAGAACAACGGTATGACAGTACGGAAAAGGGTATGGTCTCATACCCGGCCTCCACCATGACGGCACAGACCGGAAACCGCTTTACTTTAGTCTGGGGGCATATATATAGCAAAGTAAAGTAAAGCGGATGCAGCCCGTAACACATGAAAGGGTACGGGCGAAAAAAACAAAAACAATATCTACTTAAAACAGAAATATGATGAATATGAATGAAGCGAAGCAGATACGCATAGAGGAATATCTGCACAGTCTTGGCTACAGTCCGGTAAGGCAACAGGGCGGTAGCCTATGGTACAACTCACCGTTCAGGGATGAACAGGAACCCTCCTTCAAGGTGAACACCGAACGCAACCAGTGGTACGACTTCGATGCGCCCATATAGGCTACACAATAAATATCTCTATGGCAAGA
>USAP01000015.1 GCA_900552775.1 uncultured Eubacteriales bacterium
ATTCGTAAAAAAGATTTTTAGCAGGGCAATACTTCCTTACCGGGCTGTGGCTAAGGTCAATTGGCTTTTTAAACAGCTTTTTTTATGAGGTAAACAATTGCTTTTTAAGCTGTTTGATGATATAATATATACAATATAAGAAGAATTTGAATTTTATACGAGGAGATTGACTGATATGAACGAACGAATGAAGCATATATCGGATGCTGTTGAAAAACATTCAAAATTGATTTTGGAAGCGGAAAGACATGTCTGGAAAAACCCCGAAACAGGTTATAAAGAAGAAAAAACAAGCAAATATCTTGAAGGCAAATTCAAAGAAATGGGATATAACACAACTCCTGCCGGAGATATACCCGGGTTTTGCGCAGAGCTTGATACCGGAAGAAAAGGACCGTGTGTTCTTGTTTTGGGGGAAATGGATTCGCTTATATGCGCTGAGCACCCCGAGTGCGATCCTGTTACAAAGGCCGCACATGTATGCGGACACAATGCGCAAACCGCAGCGCTTCTCGGAGTTGCGGCAGCTTTGGCGGACAGTGATATTGCAGAAAACTGGAGCGGCAAAGTGAGATTTTGCGCCGTGCCCGCCGAAGAACTTATAGAAATCGGTTTTCGTGATACGCTTAAGGAAAAAGGAATTATAAAATATTACGGCGGTAAAACGGAGTTTTTGTACAGAGGATATTTTGATGGTGCCGATATGGCGATGATGGTGCATGCAAGGGCATGTGAGGGGTTCTATTTTAATGCGGGAAGCGTTGGCTGTCTTGCAAAAAAAATAGTATATAAAGGAAAAAGCGCACATGCGGGCGGAGCGCCGCATGAAGGCATTAACGCTCTGTATGCCGCAAATCTCGGGCTTTCCGCTGTAAATGCGCTTCGTGAAACCTTCAGAGAATGTGATACTATAAGATTCCACCCGATTATAACAAAAGGCGGAAGCGCGGTAAACGCAATTCCGGACGAGGTTATCGTTGAAAGCTATGTAAGAGGTATGACACTTGACGCAATAGAACGTGAAAACAATAAAATAAACCGCGCTCTGACAGCAGCGGCGGCCGCAATGGGCGCAAATGTTGAAATTTTTGATAACCCCGGATACAGCCCGTACGTAACGGACAAAAATTTTGCTGAGGCGGCATTAAAATCCGTTTCGGGCACGCCGTATGAATACAAATTTAATTTCGGCGAAACCGAAACATCAAGTACGGATATGGGCGATTTATCAAGCGTTATGCCTACAATTCAGCCGTATGCCGGTGGTGCCGCAGGCACTCAGCACGGCAAAGATTTTTATATAAAAGACCCTCAGACAGCTTGTGTAGACAATGCAAAGGTTCAAATAAGAATTCTTGATGAGCTTCTGTGCGGCGGCGCGGAAACCGCAATAAAAATAGCTGCCGAAGCAAAGCCGCTTTTTGCATCAAAAGAGGATTATTTCAAAAAAATAGATTCCCTCGTTCAAAGCGGAGACCGCATAAAATATGAGGACGGCAGAATTATTTTAAGAGGCTGAGCACAATAAGAAATAAAATTGACACAAAGCCCGAAAAGCCCGAAAACATGAAGATCTTTTCGGAAATAATATCGGAAAACGAAGAGAGCGAAACAGGGAAGAAAATAAGCAGAATATATGCGCACAGCGCGGATAAAACCGCACACAAAAGTTTGCCCCAAATGCAGTAAAAAAGAGAGAGGCGCGCGTCTTTTGTAAATGCCAGCGTCTGCATGAAAACGGATATGCCGCCAAACGATATCACCGCGGCGGCGCACGGAATACTTTTTGAGGCGGACGAAAAAAGCGCTGTTGTTATTTCGAAAAGTCCGCATGAAAAAAGCTCGGCATTTTCCGTCGAAAGTCCCAAGCGACAAAGAAAAGAAGTCAGAAACGAAATGACTCCGCTTTGACGGAGAATTGACAGTACAACCGAAAAAAATACCACCGTGCCGCAGAGAGACAGCATGCTTTCTGCGGCACGGCTTATTGAATTTTCGGAATTTATTGCCGATGCTGCAAACTGCTGTGTGCCGCTTTCTTGTTTTTTGGCAAAGAACGAAAAAATAATTCCGCACAAAATGGCGCCAAGGACATGTGAAACATACAAAATAACCCCGGCGCGTGTGCTGCCGAAAATGCCGAGACCCACGGCGCTTATAATAAAAAGAGGACCGGAGTTATTTGAAAAGGCCAAAAGGCGGTTGGCTTCATTTTTCGTGAGAGAACCGTTTTTATAAAGACTGCAAACCGTGGCGGCTCCGCACGGATATCCGCTTAAAAATCCTAAAACAATCGGCAGAGCGCCGCTCCCTCCGACCGAAAAAAGCGGACGGGTGATTTTGCCTGCGTATTTGGATATTTTGTCCGCTGCGCCGAGCGAAACCAATATATTTGAACATACCAAAAAAGGAAAAATTGACGGAATCAATACATCGGAACAAAGAATCAGTGCATTTTTCGCCGCTTCGCGCGACTGAACGGGCATTGCAGCAATGCAGAGCGCAAGAAGCGCCGTGAATATAACGGCAATTTTTTTCATAATGACACCTCGTTATACTTATATTTAAAACAAGTCATAAAAATGCATAAGATGCATATATTTTTACGGAGGTGACTGCGGTGAAAAAAAGAATACCCAAAATAGAAAAAGCTGTGGAAGCGCTTGATCTGCCGCGCGAGCTGGTGCTGGGAATACCGTATCTCACAGTACTCGGCGACAGAGAGGCGCGCCTTGAAAACTACAGCGGCGTGGCGGAATACACCGAAACGGGAATATCCGTATGCACTTCTATAGGCATATACGAAATCCGCGGAGAGGGGCTTTCCATAAAAGCCATAACGGGAGAAGATGTTACAATATGCGGCAGGGTGACGGGGTTTGATTTGAAATGATACTTGATTTTTTATATTTTTTAAGAGGATATCTTGTAATTAAGGTCTCGGGGCCTTTTATCGAGCGCTTTATTAATATTGCAACAAAAAACGGAATTTTGCTCAGAAAAATCACGCGCGGCAAAGATTCTGCAACAATGCTTATAAGTGCACGCGGTTTTAAAAAAATCCGTTCGGCGGCAAGGAAAACAAAAACCTCCGTGAAAATCGTTGAAAAATGCGGACTTCCGCTTTTTTTACATAAACACAGAAAGCGCAGCTTTTTTTATGTGGGAATATGTATTTTCGGCGCGGTTTTATTGTGTTTATCGTCATTTATATGGTCTGTTGAGATAGAAGGAACGGAAAAAATAGACAAAAATATTATAAGAGAAGCGTTAAGGTCTTGCGGTATTGACGCAGGTGTGGTAAAATACAATCATAAGCTTTCCGATATACAGGATGATATGCTTTTGAAAGTGCCGTCTCTTTCGTGGTGCTGGGTGGAAATCAGAGGTACTCGTGCAATTGTTTCGGTGCGCGAAAGAAGCGAAAAACCCGAGATTGAACAAAGCGATATTCCGTGCAATATTGTTGCAAAAAGAGACGGGGTAATAAAAAAACTTACGGTTTTGCAGGGCGAGCCTGTTTTAAAAGAAGGCGAAGCTGTGCAAAAGGGCGGACTTATAGTAAGCGGCGCGCTTGACAGCTCGTTTTACGGCGTGAGACTTATTCATGCGGACGCGGAGGTTGAGGCTGAAACATGGCATGAAAAAAGCGGCGTATTTCCGCTTGTGCGTACGGAAACGAAGGAAACGGGACGTGCGGAAAAAAGATATGTTTTAAGTATATGCGGTAAAGATATAACGGTTTATCCGTTCTCAAAAATTTGTTTTTCGGATTATGAGATTGCGGAAGAAGAAAAAAAATTAAAGCTCTGGGGCGATTTTTATTTGCCGATTTCGGTAAAAATACAAAATGTTCGTGAAACCGAATCTGTAGAAATTCCGCAAAGCAATGAGGAGGCGGCGGATTTTTATGCTGCTGTGCTTTACGCAGACTTGGAAAATGAAGCCGAAGATGCGGAAATAATAGAAAAAAACTCGGAATATACAGTGGAAAACGGAACAATTACATTGAAATGTACGCTGCATTGCAGTGAAAATATAGCCGAAAGGCGTACAATTGAAACAGGAGGATAAGAATTGACTGAAAAATATTTTAAGCCCGCGCACAGCAAAATAATGCCGGTGCTGTTCGGTGAATTTGACAAAAATATCAGACTTATAGAAAGTGAGCTTACTGTTCAGATTATTTCACGCGAAGGTGTTTTCAAAATAATAGGTGAGGAAGAAAATGCCGAAAAGGCATTTGAAGTTCTTACAAATCTTGAAACCGTTGCGGAAAACTCCGATGAGCTTACGGAGCAGGATATACGCTACGCTGTTGCTATGGCGCAGGACGGAATAAAATACAATGCGGCGGAGCTTGGAGACAATTATGTCTGCATAACGGCTTCGGGAAAACCGATTCGCGCAAAAACCGTAGGTCAGAAAAAGTATATAGAACTTATACGCGAAAACACGGTTGTTTTCGGAATCGGGCCTGCCGGAACGGGCAAGACGTATCTGGCTGTCGCAATGGCGGTGGACGCGTTCAGAAAAAAACAGGTAAGCAGAATAGTTTTGACAAGACCTGCCGTTGAGGCGGGAGAAAAGCTCGGCTTTTTGCCCGGAGATTTGCAGAATAAGGTTGACCCGTATCTGCGCCCCCTTTACGATGCTCTTTCGGACATGCTCGGCGCGGAGGGCTTTCAGAAATACCTTGAAAAAGGTCTTATAGAGGTTGCGCCGCTTGCGTATATGAGAGGAAGAACATTGGACGATGCGTTTATAATTCTGGACGAGGCACAGAACACAACGCCCGAACAGATGAAAATGTTTCTGACGCGTATAGGATTCAGTTCAAAAGCAATTGTCACGGGCGATATAACACAGATAGATTTGCCGGACGGAAAGAGAAGCGGACTGCGCGAAGCCGAAAAGATTTTGCGCGATATAGACGGGCTCAGATTTATCCGCCTGACTTCAAAGGATGTTGTGCGTCATCCGCTGGTTCAGAAAATAATTAATGCATACGAAAAACACGAACAGAAAAATATTAAGAGGGTTTGATTATGAAAAATTCGCTTAACTCAATTATAATCGCCGCATGTCTGATTTTCACGGCAGTAACAATTATAGACGGTGTGGCACCGGTAAAATACGATATAAACGTAGGGGACACGAGCCCCGTGGATGTATATGCGCCGAGAAGCGTTGTGGACAAGTCGATGACCGAAAAGCAGAAAGAAACGGCTGCCGCAGCCGTTGAGCCGCAGTATGAACTTGACAATAACATAACGCTTGACGCCGAAAGAAATCTCGCAAACCTTTTTAACGAAATAGAGAAGGCACGCGGCGGCAATACTTCAAGTTACAGAAGCGAATATTGCATGTCGCTTACGGAAACGGAGTATCAGAACTTTAAAAATACCGTAACGGACATACATCAAAGCATCATAACAAAAGGCGTTATAGATGTGGACGAATCGCTTAATGAGGCAAAAGAGCAGCTGCGTTCTTCTTTGCATAATGAAGACGCTGTTAACGCCGCTCTTGATATTCTGAGAAAAACGCTGGAAGTAAATAAAATTTACAGTGAAGCGAAAACGAATGAAGCAATAGAACATGCCAAAGAGCAGGTGCAGAGTGTTACTTACAAAAAAGATCAGGTTATTGTCCGCCGCGGAGATATTATCACTCAGTCGCAATATGCGGTGCTCTCGGAACTGGGACTTATAAAAGGCAACGAATCTTCAAGACTTTGGCAGATAGCCGGAGCAATACTTTTGGTTTTAATGTGTTTTGCAATTGTGTCTTTATACGTTTCGGGCAGACGCTCAAAACATATTTTTACGCCTAAAATACGTGCCATGGCGGCGGTGATAACTTTCCTTTCCGTCTTAATGGCGCTTCTCGGGAAAAGCGACAGTTTTGATGAATATCTGATTCCGCTTGCGGCAGGAAGCATATTGCTTGCCGTCTTAACGGAAATTAAATTTGCGATGCTTTTAAACACCGTGATAGCTGTTATAGCCTCAATAACAATAGGCGGTGATATATTCTATTTTGCCGCAATGTTTATTGCCGGCTGCATGGGAATATATATTTATTCAAATGTTTCACAGAGAAGCAGCCTTGTATTTTCGTCAATATTATTGTGTCTTTCCAATGCTGTGGTATTTTTTGTGCTTTCCATGCTGCAGGGTACGGAAATTAAAGAGGGACTTTTAAGAGCTCTGAGCGGAATAGGTTCGGGCGTTATTTCTTCAATACTTGTTATGGGTACGCTGCCGGTTTGGGAGAATATGTTTGATATTGTAACTCCGTTCAGACTGACAGAACTTGCAAACCCGAATCAGCCTCTTTTGAAAAGACTGCTTTTGGAAGCTCCCGGAACATACCACCACAGCCTTATGGTGGGAAATCTTGCGGAAGCCGCATGTGAGGCGCTCGGCGGAAACTATCTTCTTGCAAGAACTGGCGCATATTATCATGATGTGGGTAAAATAGCACATCCCGATATGTTTACGGAAAACCAATACGGGGTTAATCCGCATGATGCACTGCCGGCGGAGGAAAGTGCCGCAATTATTATAAACCATGTAAAAGACGGGTTGCGTTTTGCGAAAGAGTATAAACTGCCCGAAGCTATATATCGCATTATTCTTACTCACCACGGAAAGAGCAAAGTAATGTTTTTCTATCACCGTGCAAAAGAGCAGGGCGGTGAAGTTGACGAAAAGCTTTTCACTTATGACGGGGACTATCCGCGCACAAGAGAAGAAGCGGTTGTAATGCTTGCAGATTCAACTGAGGCTGCGGTTCGCTCGCTGGATATTAAAAGCGAAGATGAAATAGATAAAATGATAGACAAAATAATACGCATGAAGCTTGATGACGGTCAGCTTGCGCACTGCCCGCTTAATTTAAATGAAATAGAAATCATTAAGGAAACCTTTGCAAAGGTTTTCGGCGGATATTTTCACACAAGAATAAAATATCCCGATGATGACAAATAAAATGTAAAGAAGGTTTTTTTACGGTTTACATTAGAAACGAACAAAGCAAAAAAAGATTTACAAGAGGGATGAGAGACCTCATACGAAATGCTGTAAATACCGTTATGTCTGACGTAGGCGCGGGAGATTTTGAGGTTTCCGTATTAATAACGGATGACGAAAAAATACAAAAAATAAACAAAGAGTTTCGCGGGATTGACAAAAAGACCGATGTTTTGTCTTTCCCTATGTTTGAATTTGACGAAGTTGAAAAACCGTGTGCGGAGTTTGAAGGAGAGACAGAACTCGGAGACATTGTAATTTCGCTTGAAACCGCATTTTCTCAGGCTGAGGAATACGGACACAGTGCAGCGCGCGAGATGGCATTTCTTACGGTGCATTCAATGCTGCATCTTTTCGGATATGACCATATGGAGGAAAACGACAGAATAAAAATGAGAGCGAGAGAGGAATATTTTCTTTCAAAGCTCGGACTGGAGAGAGAATAAATGAATGACGGTTTTAAGTCGGCTTTTATAGCTGTGCTCGGCAGACCGAATGCCGGAAAATCAACGCTTATAAACAGAATAGTCGGAGAAAAAATCTCGATTGTGTCAAAAAAGCCGCAGACAACACGAAATAAAATTCTGGGAATATTAACGGAAGAAAATTGCCAGTATATCTTTGTTGACACACCCGGAGTGCATAAGGACAAGACCAAACTCGGAAAATATATGAACGATGCCGCGTTTTCCTCTGCCGGAGACGCTGACGGGGCGGTTCTGATGATAGACGCTCAAAAAGGAATAGGAACGCCGGAGGAAAGAATAGCCGAAGAACTTAAAAAAGACAAAATCCCGACGGTTTTGGGAATAAATAAATCCGATTCCGTAAAAAAAGAAGAACTTTTGCCACTTATTGCAGAGGCTTCCGCTTTTATGGATTTTGAAGCAATAGTGCCGCTGAGCGCGCTGACGGGCGACGGCGTTTCCGAACTTATGAAAGAATTGTCAAAATTTTTGGAAGAAGGACCCATGTATTTCCCCGAAGATTCTATGACTGACAAAACGGAGAGAGAAATTGCGGCTGAGATTATAAGAGAAAAGCTTTTAAGACTTCTGCAGCAGGAGATTCCGCACGGAACGGCGGTTGAGATTCTGGAAATGAAAGACAAAGGCAGCGTTATTTCGATAAACGCAAATATTTTCTGTGAAAAAGAGTCGCACAAGTCGATTATAATAGGCAAAAACGGAGCAATGCTTAAGAAAATAGGCAGCTACGCGAGAGAGGACATGGAAAAATTTTTCGGCAAAAAAGTGTTTCTCACCATGTGGGTGAAGGTCCGTGATGATTGGAGAAACAGCAATTTCATGCTTAAATCGCTCGGGTTTACAAATGAGGAATAATTTGCATTTATAATTTAATCCCTTACCGCAAAAGATATTTATATCAAACTTTTTCGGGAGGCAGATATGGATATTTGGTGGGAGATTTTTTTGATGTCGGGAGATCCCGACGCATATGTGAATTTCAAGCGTTTTCAGGAGGAAGAAACAGATGCAGCCGATAAAAACACGGGGGATTGTGCTGAGAGCGCAGAATATGGGCGAAGCTGATAAAATGCTTACTGTTTTATCTGCCGAGCTCGGAAAGATCAGCGTATCGGCAAAAGGAATAAAAAGTTTAAAGCATGCTTCCAGAAGCTCCGGCGCGCCTTTTTGCTACAGCGAGTTTGTTTTAAAGCCGCGCGGTGAGATATATACCCTGGTGTCTGCAACCCTTTCGGAAAGCTTTTACGGACTCAGAAAGAATGTAGAACATTTGGCACTGGCTACATATTTTTTATCGCTGACAGATTTTTTGGCTATGCCGGGAGACAATGCCGGGGATATACTGCGTGTTTTGCTGAATTCGCTTTATTATCTTGAAAAAGGACTGAAGAAGGCTGACGATTTGCGTTTGTTCCTGGAAGTTCGCGAGCTGAGTGCCGCAGGTTTTCTGCCTGATATGTCATGCTGCGCCGGCTGCGGAAGTGACAGAGCGTGTATGTTTGATATATCGGCAGGAATGCTTTTTTGCCGCGGCTGTGCACCGGCAAATGCGCTGAAGCTATCCGAAGACTGTGCGCGGCTTATCTCGTTTTACGGTACGGCTCCGCTTAAAACGGCGCTTGATTTTGACGGAGAAGCGGCGGCATTGGAGGGTACGAACATTATAGAAAAATTTATCAGACGCCATATCGGCAATATAAAAGCGCTTAACTATTATTTAAGTATTTCAGAGTTGGGCATAAGAGATTTTCACGATGAAACGGAGAATGATTATGGAAAAAAAACAAAATAAAAGTTTCATGTACGGAGCGGCGATTCTGCTTGCGGCAAATATACTTGTAAAGCTTATTGGCGCATGCTTTAAAATACCGCTTACATACCTTTTGAATGAGGACGGTATGGGTCTTTTTTCGACGGCTTATACAATATATACATTCTTATTTGTAATTGCCACGGCAGGACTTCCCGTGGCGATTTCCAAGATGATTGCGGAAAGCTCTGCGCTTGGCAGAAGGCGTGAAACAAAAAGAATTTTTCACGCAAGCTTTGCGCTTTTGTCATTTATAGGCGTTGCCGGCAGTATTGTTTTGTACTTCGGAGCGGAGAAGTTTGCCCAAATTGCAAAAAGTCCCATGGCGGTGCCGAGCATAAAAGCAATAGCGCCTGCAATGCTTTTTGTGTCGTTTATGTCCGCTTTCCGCGGATATTTTCAGGGCAGACAGGATATGGTTCCGACGGCAAGTTCGGAAGTTGCGGAGGCTCTTTTTAAACTTATAGTCGGATACATTCTTGCATATGTGCTTGTGGGACGCGGAGTTGAATACGGCGCCGCCGGCGCTATGCTGGGAGTGTCATCGGGCGCTGCGGCAGGTCTTATCCTGCTTCTGATTATGCACTTGGCAAAAAGAAAGAAAGCCGATTTCCCGGAGACGGATCCCGAGTGCAGACCGTTTGGAACAATACTGAAAAAAATGTTTATAATTGCGCTGCCGATAACAATAGGAGCTTCGGTTTTTTCTCTGACAACCGTAATAGATACATTTATGATTCAGAGAAGACTTTTGGCGGCAGGATTTTCCGCATCTGAGGCGCTGAAACTCTGGGGCTCGTATTCGGGATATGCAGTGCCGCTTTTTAACCTTGTTCCGACGCTTGTTACATCAATAAGCATAAGTATAGTGCCTGCGGTTGCGGGTGCGTATATTAAGGGAGAAAAAGATGAGGCGAGGAGACAGACGGTTTCCGCCGTTAAAGTTACAATGCTTTTTGCACTTCCGTGCGCTGTGGGCATTGCGCTGCTTTCAAACCCAATACTTAAATTTGTTTATAATAACACAAACGCGTCATCCATGCTTTCGATTCTCGGATACGCCGTGGTTTTTGTATCGCTCGTTCTTGTAACAAATGCCGTTTTGCAGGCTTTGGGCAAAGTGTGGCTCCCGGTTATACATATGGCAATAGGCGGAGCTTCAAAGGTTTTGATAAACTATGTTCTTGTCGGCACTCAGTTTTTTAACATAAACGGCGCACCTATAGGTACAAATATATGTTATATAATAATTCTGGTGCTTAACATCATATCCATAATACGTTTGCTGGGAGGCAAATACAATGTTTCAGATCTGCTTGTAAAACCGCTGCTGAGTGTTGCGGTTATGGGAGTTGCCGTGCTTTTGACAGTTAATGTTTCATTGGGTCTCGGAAGAATCTTGGGATGTGTTATTCCGATAATTGCCGGAGGGGCTGCTTACGTTGTGATGATTTTTGCCGTATCTGCCGTAAAGCGTGACGATATTATGATGCTTCCGGGAGGAGAAAAAATTTACGGGATACTTAAAAAGTGCAAAATTATGAAATAATCGGAAAAAAGTGTTGATATTATTTTCAAAATGTGTTAATATAGTTTTGGAAAACAGATAAGATTTATTATTTTGGGGTGAACGGTTAAATGAAAAAAAATGGGAATTATCCATATTATGAAGTTGAGCCTTTCGGTTCTATATATGAAATGCTTTGCTTGGGGGAAAAGGAAGCGGGCAATAAAACGGCTTTTAAATTTAAAAAAGGCAGAAACGATATTGCCGAGGTTAAATACTCTGAATTTAAAAAGAGCGTTGATGAACTTTATTCCGCACTTTGCGTGCTCGGTTTTGACAAAGAGCATATAGCATGTATAGGCGAAAACAGCTATAAATGGGTTCAGACTTATTTGGCTGCCCTTGTGTCGGACGGTGTTTTTGTGCCTATTGACAAGGATTTGCCCGATAATGATATAATTAATGTACTTTGCCACAGTGACAGTGGAATTGTTTTCTGTACGGAAAAGTATCTTAAGTTGTTTGAAAAGAGAAAAGAAGATCTTCCTAAGATTAAAAAGATTGTCTGCTTCTCGGCAGAAAGTGATACGGATGATGTTTTGTCTTTTGACGGTCTTTTTAAGCTCGGCGAAAAAAATATGAAAGTGCCGAATACGGACAGAGACAAAGATAAACTTAAACTTTTGGTTTACACATCCGGTACAACGGGCATGGCAAAGGGCGTTATGCTTTCGGAGCATAATCTTGTTGCCGGCGTTTATCACGGTCTGCGTGTTTCCACGGTGTTTACAACGTGCCTTTCCGTTTTGCCTTATCACCATACATATGAGGCTGTCTGCGGTCTTTTGGTATCGCTTCACAAACATTCGTGCATATGCATAAACGAAAGCTTAAAAGCCGTGCTGCCCAATCTGAGTTTATACAGACCCGATTATATTTTGCTGGTTCCGGCATTTGTTGAGGTGTTTTACAATAAAATACAGAAAACCATTGAATCGGGCAATAAAACCGCAGCTTTCAAAACGCTTATGAAAATAAGCGGCGGTCTCAGAAAAATAGGAATAGATGCAAGAAAATTGATTTTCGGCTCAATACATAAGGCGTTTGGAGGGAGACTCCGCAAAATTGTTTCCGGCGGTGCTCCTATAAGACCCGAAATAGGCGAGTTTTTTGATGCAATCGGCATAAATTTAATAAACGGATACGGAATAACTGAGTGTTCGCCGCTTGTTTCGGCAAACCGCGACTATTATAACAATCCTTCTACGGTAGGCGTAACGCTTCCCTGCAACAAGGTTGAGATAAGAGACAAAAACGAAGACGGAATCGGAGAAATCTGCGTTAAGGGCGAAACGGTTATGCTCGGATATTACAAAAATGAGGAAGAAACGAAAAAAGCCCTTATAGACGGTTGGTTCTATACCGGAGATTACGGTAAATTCAATGAAGAAGGTCAGCTGTGCATAACGGGAAGAAAGAAAAATATTATAGTTTTGCGTAACGGCAAAAACATATACCCCGAGGAAATAGAAAACTATATACAGAATATTCCTGAGATTGCCGAAGTGGTGGTTTATGCTTCCAAAGATGAAAACGGTGAAGAAAGAGGTCTGATTGCGGAGGTTTATCCCGCAGAACCTATAGAAAGAGTACCTCTTGCCAAAAAGATAAGAGATGCTCTTTCGGGACTGCCTTCGTATAAACAGGTTCATCAAATAAAAATTCGTGATACCGAATTTGAAAAAACAACTTCAAAAAAGATTAAAAGAGCTAAATATAACGGCTGAGTATCTTTTCGGCGGCGGTGCTTACGGCACCGTCGTTTTTTATTTCTTCGTCCGCATATTTTCTGTATAAGGGAAGACGTTCGGAATACATTTTTTTAAGCACCTCGGGATTTTTTGAAAGAGGTCTGCCGTCTGAAGCCAAGAGGTCTGTGCTGCGGTCGATATAATAAATGTGTCCGTTTTGGGAAAGCGCCTTCATGTTTTCTTCTCTGAGCACGGCGCCGCCTCCCGTTGCAATAATTAGGGAATGACCTGCAGCTGCTTTTTTGATTGCAGCGGTTTCGGCATTTCTGAAATACTCTTCGCCGAATTTGGAAAAAATATCAGGTATATTCATGCCCTCGCTTTTTACAACTTCCGCATCTGTATCAACAAGGTGTTTGCCGGTTTTTTTTGCAATAATTTTTGCAAAAGTTGATTTGCCGCAGCCGGGCATACCTGTAAGTACAATATTTTCCGTATCACGCAGAAGTGTTTCGTATATCTCGTCGGTTTTTCCGGAACCGAAGTTTTTGGATGTGAATATTTCACCGGCACGCACGCCCTGTGCGGCAAGCATATAAAGACCGCCTCCGGCATTGAGCCCGAGAGATAAAGCTTCCGTTATGAGCTCGGTTCTGAGGGGATTGTATATTACGTCAAGCACACCGCAGAGATTTTTGAAATTTTTAAGCGACAGCGGCTTACGGTATATATCCGGAAACATGCCTATGGGGGTTGTGTTTACAATAATTTCCGCATCTGCGGCATTTTCGTATACATTTTCATAGTTCAGTTCACCGCTTCGTGACACAAAACGTATTTTTGAGGCTCCGCAGTCAGACGCAGCGGCAAAAACGGTTTTTGATGTTCCGCCGGTGCCGAGAATAAGAACAGTTTTGTTTTTAAAGCTTATTCCGCATTTTTCGGCAAGCGAACAGAACCCGAAATAATCGGTGTTAAAGCCTTTTATGCCGCCGGAGCTTTTAAGAAGAGTATTAACCGCACCGATTTTCTTTGCTTTGTCGGAAATTTGTGAGCAAAACGGTATAACGTCTGTTTTGTAAGGTATTGTGACATTCATACCGGTATAATCAAAATCACGGACAATTTTTTCAAGATTTTCCCGTTTGGTCGGGTATAGCTCATAGGAATAACCGAGCATTTCATGAATTTTTTTTGAATAGCTGTGGGAGAGTTTTTCTCCGATAAGGCCGCATTTTATTTCCAAAGATTATTCTCCTTACCGTCTATATATTCCGAAAGGCTGCTGCCTTCCTCCAAAAGCTTTTTAAGCTTATTCACATCATCGTCTTTTAAAGCGTCTAAGTATTCCGCCAGTCTTTCGCACATTGCGGAAAGCTCCGGTATTACAAATTCGCGGTTTAAAGACAGTATATCCGCCCACATCTCGGCATCAAGCTTTGCGCCGCGTGAGATACTTTTGTAGCTTTCGCCCGAAAATCCGTAGTGATTTGCCGCGACAGGACTTTTTATATATGCATTAGATATAATTCTTGTAAGCTGAGAAGTAAAAGCCGCCATGCGGTCATGCTCGCGCGGAGAAGAGATTTCGATATTTCCGAATCCGACTGCGCGCAGCAGCCTCTGCACCTTGTCGAGAATGAGAACGGGTGCTGATGCCGTAGGTGTAAGTACAATATTTGCACCGTCAAAAAATTTCGGATTTGAAGCGTCAAATCCTTTTTTTACGCTTTCGGCAAACGGGTGTGCGCCTATGAATGTAAAACCGTATTGCTCGGCTATGCGAAATCCATCGCGGCATATGGGCACTTTTATATCGCACATATCGATTACCGTGACATCGGGAGAGAGAAGACGCGAATGAAATTCAAGGTAACGCACCGTCTCTCCCGGAGGAAGAGCCAGAAAAAGAACGTCAAGCTTTTTCAGCATATCGCCTTCGGCTATATCGTCTATGACTTTTGTGATTTTTGCTTTTATGTTTATATCGTTATTTTTGTCATACCCGAAAACATAGTGCGAGGTTTTAAGTTTAATTGCTTTTGCAAGAGAGGCCCCTGTTATTCCGAGACCTGCAATACCTACTATCATGGCTTGACGCTCCCTTCCGAAAGTTTTTTATTTTACTTCGACTCTCCAGCCGAGGGGATCTTCAATCTTGCCCCACTGAATTCCCGTTACGGTATCGTATATTTTCTGGCTGACGGGGCCTATCTCGCCATTTCCGATTGTCATAACTTCGTCTTTGTAACGGAGCTTTCCGACAGGGGAGATAACGGCTGCCGTTCCTGTGCCGAACACTTCTTCGAGTTTTCCGCTGTGCTGAGCTTCAAGAAGCTCGTCAACGCTTATTCTCTTTTCAACAACATCCATACCCCAGTGTTTGCAGAGATTTATAACAGAGTCGCGCGTAACGCCGGGAAGTATGCTTCCGTTGAGCATCGGAGTTACAATTTTTCCGTCAATTTTAAAGAAGATATTCATAGCGCCGACTTCTTCTATGTATTTTCTTTCAACGCCGTCAAGCCAGAGAACCTGGGAATATCCGTCATCGTGAGCTTTAACCTGAGCAATCAGGCTTGCGGCATAGTTTCCGCCTGTTTTTGCAAAACCCATACCGCCTTTTACGGCACGTACATACTCATCTTCAATCCAGATGCCGACGGGCTTTAATCCGCTTTCATAGTATGCGCCGCTTGGCGAAAGAATAATTATGAAAAGATATGTTTTTGAAGGTGCAACTCCCAAAAACTCATCTGTGGCAATTATAAAAGGTCTGATATAAAGGCTTGTGCCTTCCGCTGTCGGAATCCAGTCTTTGTCAACCGATACAACGGCTTTAACAGCTTCCACAAAATCGTTTTCGTCTATATGGGGAATACAGAGTCTGGTGTTTGAATTGTTCGCTCTTTTTGCGTTCATGTCAGGACGGAAAAGATAGATTTTGCCGTCTGCACCGCGGTAAGCCTTCATACCTTCAAACATTTCCTGACCGTAGTGGAAAACCATAGCGGCAGGGGAAAGAGATATTTTCTCGAAAGGAACAATTCTTGCATCGTGCCATCCCTGTCCTTCGGTGTAATTCATCACGAACATATGGTCCGTAAATATTTTGCCGAACCCCAGATTGTTCTGATCAGGTTTAGCGGCAGGCTTTGTTGTTTTGGTGATTTTGATTTCCATGTTTATTCGCTCCTTTATTATTTAGTAAAATCAATTTAAACTCAAAAAAGCGCCTTTTATACACTTTTTTATATTATATACCTTTTTTCGCCAATTCTCAATAGTTTTTTGCGAAAACAAATAAAAAAAGTCCGAATATGCCTTTTGGCTTTTATTCGGACCCGTGTGATCAAATGGTTTTAATCATATATTGTAGTATTTGCTGCCGTTTGCAATAAACTCGTGTACAGCATTGATTGTGAGCGGATGATAAAGCATCTTGTCAAAAAGTGCAGGCGAAATTGTGAGGGCGGTTACACCGTGCATTGCTGTCATATGAATCTGCTCAACGTTTGAGAAACTTGCTGCCAGAACTTCTGTGTCAAGACCGGCGTCCGAAAGCATTTTATGAATATTCTCGGCAATTTCTATACCGTTTGTGGATATATTGTCAAGTCTGTTTATATAAGGTGCCACAAAGTCTGCTCCGGCGCATGCGGCAAGCATTGCCTGCTGGGGCGTGAAAATAGCGGTACCCGTAAGTTTATAGCCTTTTTTATGTAGGTTTTTTATAGCTTTTATTCCGTCTACCGTAACGGGGATTTTAATGTATGTGTTTTCGCCGCTGAAGTCGCATATTCTTTTTGCTTCTTCCATTATGTCATCGGCAGTTTCGGAAAGAGCCTGAACGTGAAGCATTTTCTCATGTCCTATTATTGCTCTTATTTCCGTTATAAGTGTTTTTAAGTCTTTTCCTGCTTTTGCCACGATAGAGGGGTTTGTTGTTATGCCGTCAATCGGGTAATAGTCGCATATTCGCGCAATTTGTTCTGTGTCTCCGGAATCAATCAAATATTTCATTTTTGTACCTCCAAATTATCTTTTGAACATTTTTATTATACTACAAAATCAACAAAAAGTAAAGAAGAATATTAGACAAAATAGACATAAAAATTGATAGAATTTTGTCAAAGATTTAGTTTTATCCAATTTATTTGATGCGAGGCAGTGCCCATTCGAAATGTGAAGCCAGAATGCGCACGGCAATTGTAAGTCCGATTCCGCAAAGCATGGCGATTGTGCCGAGAGCTCCGGCCTTAAGTATAAGGTAATAAGAAACAGAGCCTGCGGCAGCCGCAACGGCGTAGATTTTTTTGCGCAGAACAGACGGAATCTCACATACCATAAGATCACGCAGAACGCCGCCGCCCACGCCGGTCAGAATACCGACGAAAACAGACAGAAATGCATTTTCGGAAAATCCGTAAGAGAGTGCAACCTCCGTGCCGCTGACGGCAAAAACTCCCAATCCGATAGCATCGAATATATTTATTGCCGATTTTAATTTATCCATTGCGCGCGAAAATGTTTCCTCGTTAAGATATGCAAATATAAATATCACAACAGAGGTTGCAATGGCTGCGGAGACATACACCGGATCCGTAAAGGCTGCGGGAGGGAAGCTGCCCAAAAGAATATCGCGCATTATTCCTCCGCCTATTGCCGTGACACAGCCGAGAACCGTTATCCCCAGAATATCAAGCCTTTTTGAAACACCCGATAAAGCCCCGGAAACGGCAAAGGCAATTGTGCCGATAATTTCGATTGTGAAGATAAAATTATCAAATAACATTTAATCACTCCGATTCATCGCTTTATG
>USAP01000016.1 GCA_900552775.1 uncultured Eubacteriales bacterium
AGAAGAAAAGTCAATCAATTTTTAAAAAGAAAGAAGCGGCAGACAGCTTACGAAAAAACCGTCCCTTATTGACAGACTTAAAAACTGACAATAGAGAAGACGGTTTTTGCAGCAAAACTTAAAGCTGTTATTTTTTCTTTGCAACAAGAACTCTTATTCTTCCGCCGGAGCTTTGCGAACTGTCCTCATAAGCCGTGACGGTGTGAGTCGACATAAGTTTTTTGAGATCTTCAAGAGTTATTGCCTGATACTCATAGTTTACTGTGTTTTGGTAGCACAGAGCTTTGTCCCAAAGCAGGCAGGTTTTGCCGTTTATTACAACGTTTCCACTGCCTATTGACGAAACCGTGCCGGCGCTGTTTAAAGCAAACATGTTTTTCAAAACGCCGTTTCGCGTATCTATTTTAACCGGCTGACCCGCATAAACGGAGAAAGACGAACCGTTTGTCTGCGCAGTTTGTTTTGTGCTTCCGGAAAAATACGTGTAGCTTCCGGAAATACTCATGCCCATTGAGTTTTTCTGAGCGGAGGTAACAATTCCGTAAGAATAGTTGTCTCCCGTTACATCCTTCAAAATGAGTTTTGAGATAGCCCCTTCGGCATTCTTTTCGGCATATATAACGTTTCTGGATGAAACATATGCGCCGTCAAGCCGCTGCGGATATACTTTGCAGCAAAGAGCGGGCGAAAAATCCGCGGCGGAAACATCTAAAATTTCTATTCCGTCGGCACATTTGTCGGAGCCCAATTTCATATCGGCTTTGCTGAAAGTGCCGCTTACACTGCTTTCCTGAGGAATTGCGGAAATCTTTGCTTTGCCGTCCGAAAACTCAATTTTCACGGTGCCGCCTACGGAAGAAGAATCCGAATAGTCTTTATCTGACATATATTCCGCCTTTGTACCGTCGGTTCTGCAAATTACAACATAGCTTGAAGAATAGTCTTTTCCGGAGGAATCGGTATAAGATTTCACTCCTGCCGAGAGAAGAACGCCCGTTATGGGTTCATCCGAAACCGCGGCGCCGTTTGCAACATCGGCAATTTCTCCGTCCTTGCCCAAAAGCAGCGTAATTGTATCGCCGAAGGACGCCGAGCCGTTTGAAGAGAGTGTGTTATAAGCATCTATGCCCTCTATGCTGTATGTCTTTCCGGAAACGGTAACGGTTTTCGGAGTATCTTTGTTCGGTTCCGCCGATTCATATACGCCTGTAACCGTGTCGCAGTATGCCCAAACGGTGTTAAGTGTGCTTGAGTAATAAACGATATCGTTTGTTTTAACATCGCTCGCCTGCGCTTTGGCACCTTTTCTGAGAACAGCGGCAGAAGAATTTATGCCGTATTCGCTCATCCATGACGAGTTTTTAACCGTGTACGGACCGTCAAGCTGAGATTCTATAACGGTTACATAGTCTATCGTGCCGTCGGCATTTCTGGAAACATCTATCGTATATCCTGTCTGAAGAGCGGATTTGATATTTCCCACCGTGGTTGCGGCGCCGTTTAAATATGCCGTATCGGAGTTTTTGAGCGTAAGGTTTTTAAGGTAACCGTCTTTGTAAACTACGATGCTGTTTCCGATAACCTGGTAAACAGCGTAGCTTTCCGTGCCCGCAACCGCGCTGCTCAGCGCGCCGACCGCGTCACCGTCTCTGTCGAGAATAAGCGTTACTCTGTCACCGATTTTCACACTGCCGCTTGAAGAAAGAGCCTTATACGCTTCAACGGAATTTACGTTGTATAAAACACCCGAAAGCTTTATTTGCTTTATCTGGTCTTTGTTCGGAACTGCCGCTTCATAATTTCCCGTAACTTTCTTGCTGCAAACCCACACATTCTGCATCTCCGTGTTGTAATACACAACGTCATAAGGTGCAATTGCGGAAAGGGACGAGATAACGCCGTCGCGCACAACCGTTGCACCGCTTTGTATTCCCGTGTTTTGATACCATGATGAATCACTTACGACAATCGGGCCTTCAAGTTCGCTTTCGTGATAAGTTGCATAATCAAGATCCCAGTTTTTGTCGCAGTGGAGTTCCAGAACATCGCCAGCCGAAAATTTTGAAAGCATTTCACCCACGGTTGTTTTTTGATTTTCAAAATACAGCGTTTCGGAATTATCAAGTTTGTAGTCGGAAATTGCGCCGTCTTTAAAAAGTACAAGCGAATTCCCTGTAACCGAGAATACGTTGTATTTTACGGTATTTGTGGATTCGGGAACAAATTCGGCAATTTTGCCGTCGCGCAGAAGCGCATCGCCCTTTGTTCCTACAAGGGAATAGTCAAAGCTGTCCGTCACTTCATAAAGACCTGCGCTTGTGTATACGTACCCCTTTTTTACGGATGAAGATTCATTGTGCGATGAGGTTAAAACCACATCGTGAAGCCATGAGTAATTAAGGGTTGTGATATATTCGGTACTGCCGCCTTTTATATCGGCGCGCAGAAGATTGTAAAACAGCATCGAAACCTGATTCCTGTTCAGGTTTTGCCCGGCGTAGGAATTCATTCCGTCAGACAGACCGATGTTTCTGGCAACGCTTATCTGTCCTGCGGGCCATGAATATTCAAATTCGCTGTCCTCGTAACCCAGAAGCCTCAAAGCCACCGTCAGAGCTTCTTCGTAAGTCACCGCGTTGTCGGGGCGGAAACAGCCGTCCTTATAGCCGAGAAGAAGCTTGTTTGAAGCGCCGAGATATACGTAAGGCGCATACCACGAGCTGTACATTACGTCCGAAAAAGGTGAAACGGACAGACCCGATGAAACGGAATCTCTGTATTTCGATGCCGCAACCGCCATTTTAACAAATTCGGCCCGGGTCACGAGATTGTCAAGTCCCAAAGAGCCGTCTGCGTAACCTACCATGATGTCAAGCTCTTTCAAAAGGTCAAAACGGCTGTCGCTGTCGATTGCCGCGACGTTAAACGTCAGAATAAGCATAAGCGTCAGCAAAATTGCAAGTATTTTTTTAGTCATGTATTCAAATCCTTTCTTACAGTCAATTCGTGCTTTTATCAGTCATAGCGCAAAGCTTCTATAGGGTTCAGAGCCGCGGCCTTTTTCGCCGGAAAATAGCCGAACGCAACGCCGATACCTGCCGAAACCGAAACCGATATTATAATTGCCGAAACGGAAATAGCCGCTTTCATGCCGACAGCTTCCGCAAGTCCGTATGCGGCTCCTATGCCGACTATTATGCCGAGCACGCCGCCTATTGCGCTTGTTGTAATTGCTTCAACCACAAACTGACTCAGAATATCCCATGGCGTTGCCCCCAAAGCTTTTCGTATACCTATTTCGCGCGTTCGCTCCGTTACGGAAACAAGCATGATGTTCATGATTCCAATGCCGCCTACAAGAAGTGAAATACCTGCAATTCCGACAAGTATGGCAGACATTTTTCCCAAAAGTTTATTTACCGTGTCCGCCGCCTCCTGCAGCGTGATTATGTTGTATAAATCCGTGTCGCCGAGTTCGCCGTACAAATATCTGTTTAAAGCGGCTTTGGCACTTTCGACATGGTCGTTGTCAACGGCTGAAATCGTGTAGCTTGTAACTCGTGTAAAAGCAATCTTGCTTGCCACGGTGTACGGAATTAAAATCGCATCGTCTGATGAGGATTCCTCACTGTCCGCACTTTCTTCGAGAACGCCTATAACGGTGAATGTGTTGCCGTTTATCTTAAGTGTCTGCCCTATGGGGCTTTGGCTGCCGAAAAGTTCGTTTCTTACATATGTGCCGATAACGCAGTTTCTGACATCGTTTTCAACATCAAGATACGTTAAGAAGTTACCTTCTTCAAGCTTTTTTCCGTTTATATCGTCATACATTTCGCTGACGCCCGTAACAGATGTTGTGGTTATGTTCTCGGAACCTTTTTTAACCGTTGCGCTCATAACGCTTACGGTTGGGGTCATACCGGCTATCACATCGCTGTTTTCATCGCAGAATTTTTGCATGTCATCGCTTGTTATGGTTCTGTTACCGCCGCGCGGAGTAATGGTAACGGTCATGTTATTCATGCCCATATCTTCAAACGAAGATACTATTTCGTTGCTCATTCCGTTCATGAGGCTTACAAGCGCTATAACCGCCGCAATACCTATAATAATTCCGAGCATTGTAAGAAATGAGCGCATTTTGCTGCTCGCAAGGCTTTTTGCGGCAAGCATAAAAGACTGTGTTATATTCATGCCGCACCACCTCTTCTGGTATCTTCAATTATTTTTCCGTCGCTTATTCTTATAACGCGCGGACACTGTGCCGCAATTGAATTATCGTGTGTTATAAGAACGATTGTTGTACCTTCTTCGTGAAGCTTTTGTATAAACTCTAAAATTTCGTGTCCCGTTTTCGAGTCGAGAGCGCCCGTGGGTTCGTCCGCCAGAATAACGGGAGGTTTTCCGGCAAGAGCGCGCGCTATTGAAACCCTCTGCTGCTGACCGCCCGAAAGCTGCGATGGGTATTTTTTGATTCTTTCGGCAAGCCCGACGCGTCCCAGAGCTTCTATTGCCATCTCACGCCTTTCAGAAGGGGAAACGCCTTTGTAGAGAAGCGGAAGCTCAACGTTTTCGAGAATTGTGAGTTTTGGAATCAGATTGTACTGCTGAAAAATAAATCCCAGTTCGCGGTTCCTGACATGCGCAAGCTGCTTTTCCGTCATTGTGCTGACATCTGTTCCGTTTAAAAGATAGTTGCCGCGCGTAGGCACGTCAAGGCAGCCTATTATATTCATGCAGGTGGATTTGCCGGAACCCGATGCGCCGACAATTCCTACAAATTCGCCTTTACCGATAAAAAACGATATTCCGTCCACGGCACGAACTTCATTGTCTGCTTCGCCTTCGTTATAGATTTTGTATAAATCTCTAAACTCTATCATCTGCCGCCTCCCGGCATACCGCCGCCGGAGGAAGCACCGTCTGACGGGCCGCCTCCCGAAGGAGCTCCGTCGCCTCCCGGCATGCCTCTTTCGCCGCCCATTCCGCCTTGCATACCCTGCATCATGGTGTCTTCAATGCTTTTTGTGGGGACGTCCGCTATTTCAACCTGATCGCCTTCCGAAAGGCCGCTTAAAACTTCAACCTGAGTTCCGTCGTCTATGCCCGTTTCAATTTCCACTTCTTCTCCGCTTCCGAGCATTTTAACTTTATTGCCCCGCTTTACGGCAGTGGTGGGGATAAGCAGAACATCGTCTTTCTTTTCAAGCACAATGGTTGCGGAAACATTCATTCCGGGAATCAAGTCTGTGTTTTCAACGTCTGACAAAAGAACTTCAACAGGATATGTTGTAACACCGTTTTGCGAAGTTCCTATAACGCTCACCTTGTTTACAACGCCGTGAAACACCTGGTTTTCAAGTGCGTCCGCCGTAACTTCAACATCCTGACCGACTTTTACGGAGGATATATCAAGCTCATCTATGTTCATAGTCATTGTAAGGGCGGAGAGATCCGCTATAACCGCCATCGAAGTGCTGCCCTGCTGGGAAGCCACTTTGTCTCCGGCTTTAACTGTTTTTTGAATAACTTTGCCTGCAATAGGCGATGAAATTGAATATTGATCCAGATCGTCCTGAAGACCTTTTAATGAAAGTTCCGCGTCGCTTACAGAAAGCGCGCTCTTTTTTACCTGGTTTGAAACGGAACTGCTTTCAATGGTTAATATGGTTCTTCCGGCAGAAACCCTGTCACCTTCTATAAGCGAGAGGTTGCGTACTTTTCCGGAAGCTTTTGCCGTTACGGTTTCTTCATGAGAATATTTAAATGTTCCGGGTTCTGCGCACGCCGTGCCGCCGACAACTGCCGTTGCGGTGTCACCCGTAGTTATTGCGCCGGGGTTTGTAACGCTTATTTCTACGTTTGTAACCGGAACACCGAGGGAATTTACCGTAGAACCGCTTGAAACCGTTTTAACCGTTCCCATATACGAACCGCCGCCGCCCGTCATTTCGATGTTAGCCGCCTGACCGCTGTATATGCCGCCTGCCTGCGACGAAAGAAATTTAATTTCAAGGGTCATGGTATCACTGTCAACAATGTCACACACGCGGTCTCCTGTTTTTATGTCATCTCCGTTTTTTATGTAAAGAGTTTTTATAACGCCTTTGCACGGAGCGGATACGGTGAGATCGTCGTATGCTTCAACGGCTTCACTGTATGACATTTTGCTCTGGCTTAAAGCATTTTGAGCTTTGTCTATGTTCTTTTCAATAGAGGAGGCGTCTATTTTGTAAAGCACCTGATCTTTCGAAACCATGTCTCCTTCTTCAAAAAAGTCCGCCGTTACATCTCCGCTTACAAGCGCCGAAACTTCATATTGGTCTATCGCCTCAAGTGTTCCGCTTCCCTCAAGAACACGGCTTATGCTGCCGCGCGTAACTCTTGCGGTTGCCGTTTCTCCGTCACTTTTCTTTTTGGAAGATTTTTTAACGACTGCAAAAACCGCCACTGCTGCCGCAACAGCTACCGCCGCGGAAATAATAATAATTTGCTTTTTGCTCAAAGGCTTGCGCGTTTTGCCCTCCGAACCTTTCATAATACGTCTTTTCTTCATGTAGACCCCCTCGTAAATTCGCTTTTTTTAATATTTTAACTCCAGCATGCGTTTTTTGTCAATGAGCAATAAATTGAATTTAACGAATATTTATTTTCGATTTACAATTTGTACACATTTTCTGTTTCTTTGCATATTATATATACATCAGACAATATAATTATAAGGAGATTTAACAAATGGATATTAACGATTTTTTCCGTTCCGTAGATTCAAAAACGCTTGCGGAAAGCATAAAGAAAGCAAAAGCATTTGCCGATACTCCCGAAGGCAGAGAGACAATTCGGAAAATTAAAGCAGGAGACAGCGTCGGCGGCGTAGACAAAGCGCAGATAGAGTCAATTCTGAAACAAAATCCGGGACTTTTGGATTTGCTGAAATAAAAAGATAGGAGATTTTGAAAAATGGCGGACAATACGGAAGCAATGATAAAAAAAATGCTTGACGACCCAAACACCATAAGCAAAATAAACGGTATCTTAAGTTCGCTCGGCGGCAGCGGGTCGGAAGCTTCCGAAAAGCCGCCCGAACTTCCGCCGGGACTTCAAAATCCGGAAATGCTTATGAAAATAGGGAAAATCATGCAGCAATACAACGGGATGGACGATGACGGAGTAAACCTCATACGTGCTTTAAAGCCTTTTTTGAGCGGCAAACGCGCAAAAAGCGCCGAACAGGCAATTAAAATTCTGAAGCTCTCCCGAATGACAACGCTGTTTCAGGATATAGATTTATAAAGGGGGAAGAAGGGATGTATCGGAGATATTACAACGAATATGAACGACGCGCAGAAGAACTCAGAAAAAAAGAAAGCGTACCGCCGCCACCGGAAACCGCCGTGTGCTGCAGCGGCAGTGCCGAAGAGATACCGAATACACCCTTCTTAAACGGAATACATGCCGATGACTTGATTTTGCTTGGGCTTATAGTATTTCTGCTTCGTGAGGGAAAATGCGATAAGACGCTGATATTTGCGCTGTTTTTTATTTTTATGAACGGATAGTCATACGCAAAAAGGGAAGGTTAAAAACTCCGGAACGCAAGAAAATGGGAAAATCGCATATCATGGAATATGCAAATGATGCAGTTAAATTTATGAGATAGGGAAAAATGGGCTGTTTAAAAAGTTAACCGACTTTTTAAACAGCCCATTTTCTTATTACAATAAGCATTTACTTATTAAATTTTGGATTTTCCGTTCTGCCGACCAGGTAGTCGATTGATACATCAAAATATTCCGCAAGCTTAATAAGCTCGGCAATACCGGGTTCCCTGTCTCCTGTTTCGTATCGGCTTATAGTGTTTTGACTTGTGTTTAAATCAAGAGCCAGTTTAATTTGAGATATTCCGTGTTCTTTTCTCAGTTTTTTTAAATTCACAAAAAACACCTCTTGACATTATTATACCATAATGGTATAATAATTATATCCCGTTTTGGTATATAGTATGTAATGTTATCGGCTTATAAAACACAATCAATCCTATTTGAAAAAAAATTAAAAAATCAAACTCAGCACCATACATATTATCCCGAACACACCGAGCAAAATCACTCCCCAAAACAGTATGGGAGACACCGCAATAACTCTTTTGCTGAATTTTTTGCGCATAACTAACTCCTTTTTCCGCGCAATTTAAAAAATGCGCGGCACGGTTTTAAACCACGCCACGCATAAAAAACGCGGCTCAGATTAAATGTTACCACACACTATAATCCAACTCATACAAAACAAAGGGTATTGTCCGCGTTTTTATCGGATTCAACCCCTTTATTTTGCAGGAATTAAAAAAAATAATTCAAATATCTTGTTGTTAAATTATAGTATGTGGTGAATATATTATAGCATTTGCGGAGAAAAAAATCAACATTTTTTTATAAACAAATAAAAAACGCAATTTCCTATACAGCAAAAAAGAGGCTGTTTAACAGCCCCTCTTTCCGAAATCAAGAATTAAAATTCATAGAATTTATCCATGTAAGCCGGGAGATCTTCGATTTTTATTCTCTCCTGCTCCATGGTGTCGCGGTTACGAACCGTAACGGACATGTCCTCAACGCTGTCAAAGTCATACGTTATGCAAAGCGGCGTGCCGACTTCGTCCTGGCGGCGGTATCTTTTGCCTATGCTGCCCGCCTCGTCATAATCGCACATATATTTTTTCGAAAGCATTTCATAAACTTTACGCGCACCGTCTCCGAGTTTTTTGGAAAGCGGGAGCACGGCAGCTTTTATGGGCGCAAGCGCCGGATGCAGTCTCAAAACAACACGCGTATCGTTTTCGCCGACTTCCTCTTCGTCATACGCATCGCACAAAAATGCAAGTGCAACACGGTCTGCACCGAGTGACGGCTCTATGCAGTACGGTATGTATTTTTCGTTTGTTGCGGGGTCAAGATATTCCATATTCTCGCCGGAATGTTCCGCATGCTGGCGAAGGTCGAAATCGGTTCTGTCCGCAACGCCCCAAAGCTCGCCCCAGCCGAACGGGAAGAGGAATTCTATATCCGTTGTGGCATTGCTGTAATGCGAAAGCTCCTCGGGGCTGTGGTCGCGAAGACGCATATTTTCTTCCTTCATGCCGAGAGAAAGAAGGAAGTTTTTGCAGTAATCCTTCCAGTAAGCAAACCACTCAAGGTCTGTTCCGGGCTTGCAGAAGAACTCAAGCTCCATTTGCTCAAACTCACGTGTTCTGAAAGTGAAGTTTCCGGGTGTTATCTCGTTTCTGAACGATTTGCCTATCTGACCTATTCCGAAAGGAACTTTCTTTCTCGTTGTTCTCTGAACGTTTTTAAAGTTTACAAAAATACCCTGAGCCGTTTCGGGGCGGAGGAAAAGCTCCGATGTGCTGTCTTCCGTTACGCCCTGGAAGGTTTTGAACATAAGATTGAATTTTCTGATATCTGTAAAGTTGAGTTTTCCGCACTTGGGGCATACAATATTGTTTTCTTTTATAAACTCAACCATTTTCTCGTTGCTCCAGCCGTCAACCGTTTCGGGAGTTCCCTTTTCCGTCAGGTAATCCTCTATAAGTTTATCCGCACGGTAACGCGCTTTGCACTCCTTGCAGTCAAGCAATGGATCGGAAAAGCCGCCCACGTGACCGGAAGCCACCCATGTCTGCGGATTCATCAGTATAGCCGCGTCAAGACCTACGTTATATGGGCTTTCCTGAATGAATTTTTTCCACCATGCGCGTTTTACGTTGTTTTTAAACTCAACACCTAAAGGGCCGTAGTCCCATGTGTTTGAAAGGCCGCCGTAGATTTCCGAGCCGGGGTATACATAACCTCTTCCCTTGCACAGCGCCACTATTTTGTCCATTGTTTTTTCACTGTTCTTCATACTCATTTCCTCCTTTTGAAATTACCGTGCTCCGCGCCGGTGCGGAGCCGAATATATCTTTAATAATATTATTGACTTTTGTTTCGTCAACGGCATCAATCCCGGCAATAATCTCGTTGGGTGACTTGATTTTTTCATGCATCAGCCTGTTTTTTCCTATTGCCTGCATGCGTGCGCTTACGTTTTCAAGACCGAGAATATATTCCGAACGCAGCTGCTGTACACCGCGGCGAAGTTCCTCGCGCGATACGCCGTTTTTTAAAAGCAGCTCCGTTTCCTTTAAAATAATTTCTTCCGCCTCGGCAAAGTTTTCCGGGGAAAGACCTGCGTAAATATAGAGCATACCGGCATTTTTATAAGATTCCGGAACGGAATACACTGAATATGCAAGGCCGCGCTCTTCGCGTACTTTTCTGAAAAGTCTTGACGATGCGGCTCCGCCCAAAATATTGCATACAACCGCTTCCGCAAAAATTGCATCCTCTCCGCTGCCCGCGCCTTGAAAGCCAAATGCTATATGTGATTGCTCTATATCTTTTTCGCGCTCGAACGTTCCTGCTTTAAACTCTGCGGCACCGTAATCCGTATAGGATTCTCCTCCCGGAATATCTCCGAGATATTTCTCCGCCGCGCATAGCACATCTTCCGAAGAAAAACTGCCGGCAACTGCCAAAACAGTGTTGTTTGCATTATAATGTTTCCGTACAAATTCATGCAGATCGTCTCTTGTAAATCCCATAACCGTTTCGGGCGCCCCCGTTACGGTAAAGCCCAAAGAACTGTCGCCCCATGCAGCTTTTGCAAGCCCGTCAAGCACAAGATCCTCCGGAGAGTCTTCGTACATGCTTATTTCTTCCGTTATTACCTTCTTTTCGCGCTCCACATCATCGGGTGCAAAAAGCGAATTTTTATACATATCGGACAAAATGTCCAGAGCGGCTTCTATGTCGCGGTCAATAACCTTTGCGTAGTAACACGTACATTCCCTTGAAGTGAACGCGTTTAGGTTGCCGCCCATAAAATCCGTTTCTTCGGCAATATCTCTTGCCGTACGTTTTTTAGTCCCTTTAAAAAGCATATGCTCGGCAAAATGGCTGAGTCCGTTTACGCCCGGCTCCTCCGCGCGCGAGCCTACCCCTGCCCATATCCCGACAGATACACTTTTTACATATGGTATGTTTTCCAAAATAACCGTAAGACCGTTTGACAAAGTTTTTTCAATATACATATATAAAAACATATGAGGCCGCCTGTAAATTATTACGGCAGCCTCATTCAATCCTTTTTATCAGTCAACTATTCTCATAAGATTGATTCTGCCCATTTTATCAACTTCGAGCACTCTAACCTTTACCGTGTCTCCGATATTGACAACGTCCTCAACCTTTTCAACGCGCTTTTTGTCAAGCTTTGAAATGTGAATAAGTCCGTCCTTGCCGGGAAGGAACTCAACGAACGCACCGAAGTTCATTATTCTTACAACCTTGCCTTCAAATTCCTGACCGGGCTCAACATCGCTTACAATACCTTTTATGATATTGAGCGCTTTCTGTGCCGCTGCGTCATCGGTTGTGGCAATGAACACCTTGCCGTCATCTTCTATATCAATCTTAACGCCCGTATCGGCAATAATCTTCTGAATAACTTTGCCGCCGGAACCTATTACATCGCGAATCTTGTCCACATCAATTGTTGTGGTGATAATTTTCGGAGCATATTCGGAAAGCTTTTCGCGCGGAGCGCCGATGCAGGGAAGCATTACTTTGTCAAGAATCATTTCTCTTGCTTCTTTTGTCTGCTCCAAAGCTCTCTTTATGATTTCGGGTTTAAGTCCGTCAATCTTAATATCAACCTGAATTGCCGTAATACCGTTTTTGGTACCTGCAACTTTAAAGTCCATGTCGCCGAAGAAGTCTTCAAGACCCTGGATATCTGTCATTGTAACAAATCTGTCGCCTTCCGTAACCAAGCCGCAGGAAATACCGGCAACGGGAGCTTTAATCGGAACGCCTGCGTCCATAAGAGCCAATGTGCTGCCGCATACGCTGCCCTGTGAAGTTGAACCGTTTGAACTCAATACTTCGGAAACCAGACGGATTGCATAGGGGAATTCTTCCTCCGAGGGGATAACAGGCTCCAAAGCTCTTTCAGCCAAAGCGCCGTGACCTATCTCACGTCTGCCGGGGCCTCTTGAAGGTCTTGTTTCGCCAACGCTGTAAGAGGGGAAATTATAGTGATGCATATATCTCTTGTGCTCTTCCTCGTCTATGCCGTCAAGAAGCTGAACGTCGCCCATCGCTCCCAAGGTAACCGTGGTGAGAACCTGCGTCTGACCTCTTGTGAAAAGACCGCTTCCGTGAACTCTCGGCAAAAGACCAACTTCCGAAGCCAAAGGACGTACATCGAAAAGTCCTCTTCCGTCAACACGCTTGCCTTCGTCTAAAATCCAGCGGCGAACAATGTATTTCTGAAGTTTATAAAGTGCCTGGTCGATTTTGGCGGGATCGATTTCCGCCTCTTCGTAATGCGCATAAGCGTCTTCGTATATGGGTTTGAGTCTCTCATCGCGAACGCGCTTATCGTCTGTATCAAGAGCCTCTTTAACGCGGTCAATATAAAGCGATTTGATTTCTTCGAGAAGCTCTTCTTCAACAACAACATGCTCATAGGAAGCTTTCTCTTTGCCTATTTCAGCCTGTATCGATGAAATAAAATCACAGATTTTAACTATTTCGGCATGCGCTTTCATGATGGCATCGAACATAACGTCTTCGGGTATTTCCGCACCGCCTGCTTCAATCATGTTAACTTTTTCGTGAGTACCCGCAACCGTGAGTTGTAATGTGCTCTTTTCTCTCTGCTCCGCCGTGGGGTTTATGATGATTTCGCCGTCCACAAGACCTACCTGAACGCCGCCTATCGGACCGCCGAACGGAATCTGCGAAATCGAAATAGCCGCGGAAGCGCCTATCATTGCCGCAATTTCGGGAGCATTGTCCTGATCAACAGACAAAACGGTTGCTATAACCGTAACATCGTTTCTCAAATCCGAGGGGAAAAGAGGACGGATAGGTCTGTCTATAACACGTGATGTGAGAATGGCTTTTTCAGAAGGCTTACCCTCTCTCTTTAAAAAGCTTCCCGGGATTTTGCCGACGGAATAAAGCTTTTCCTCATAGTCTACCGAAAGTGGGAAAAAGTCGATGCCTTCTCTGGGCTTTTCGCTCATTGTAGCTGTGGCGAGAACAACCGTGTCGCCGTATCTTACAAGCGCGCTGCCGCTTGCAAGCTGTGCCAGTTTGCCCGTCTCGATAGAAAGCGGACGACCGGCAAGCTCTGTTTTAAAAATTCTTTCCATGTGCATTAAAACCTCCGAATAAAAATTTTTCGGCTGTCGGTTCTTAGCACTTATATCCGCCTCCGAAATTCGGGAACGGGTATAAACGCTAAAAGCCCGTCAGCCTTTTTGAAGCCGCCCCGCAAGGCGCACAAATGCGCCTGCGTGACGGCTCCGCAATACTACTTTCTCAAATTAAGTTTTGAAATAATAGCACGATATCTTTCGATATCGATTTTCATAAGATAGTTCAAAAGACCGCGTCTCTGACCTACCATCATCAAAAGACCGCGTCTTGAATGATGATCCTTCTTATGAGTTTTGAGATGTTCGTTCAGATGATTGATTCTGTGTGTAAGAAGCGCAATCTGAACTTCGGGAGAACCTGTATCCGTTTCGTGGATTTTATAGGTGTTGATTATCTCCGTTTTTACATCCTTCTGCATAGTTTTCACCTCCCAAAATTAAACCTCCGTGCTCAAAGAAAAGGGTTGGTGACCTCCCCAATCCTTGGTCAACCAGAAGAAATACTTCGAAATGGCAGAGACGGAAACGATCCTGATCTCCAGACGCAATGCGGCACCTATCATGGTGTGTGCGGTCAGGGAAGGCGATTTTCCTTCAAGAGAAGAGCTGGCGGCCATTCAGAGGGGTATTGATGATGTCAGGAACGGAAATACCTTCAGAATGGCTAAAAACGAGTCTCTGGACGATTTTCTTAACCGTATAGAGGGTGAAGGCAATGTATGAGATAGAATTTTCCAAAGAAGCGGTAAAACATGTCCTGTTAATGAGAAAATCCTCTCCGCAGCTTTTCAAGAAGCTGGAGAAGCTGCTTGATGAACTCAGAGAACACCCATATACGGGTACAGGACATCCGGAACAGTTAAGATACCTGGAGGGTGTCTGGTCAAGGCAGCTGGATAAGAAAAACCGTATCAGGTATATGGTCAACGAGACTACAGTAATTGTGTTCATCATTTCAGCCTGGGGGCATTATGACGACAAATGAAGGATTGCAGTATGTGCCGTTTTGGAACTTACTGCAATCCTTTTGAATTTGTGACAGAATCAAAATAACTTATATCATAGATCCAAGCAAACGGCTGCACTCGTCGGGAGTGTTGGTACACCCCCTTGCCGTGCGGCGCTCCCCGACCGATGAGTTTTTTGTGGTGTTCCGGACATGTTCTGTTGTGCGGTTTTCGTGTGTGTTCACGTGTGTGGGATAGGTTCTATCTCTCCCCGTCCCCTTTGCTGATTTCGCGCTGGGGAAGGTGTTCGATAGAACAGCAAGAGGAAACCGGGCAAGCCCTGTTTTTTCCTCTTGCCCTACGGGGTTTTTAGCTGTAAATCAGCTATTTAGAAAATTATACTAATATAATTTGGTTATAATGAATAAATATACTATCTTGTAAACCAATAAGTTAGTATATTAATTCATTATAATAAGCCTTATAATATCATGGAAAAAGACAGCAAAACAACGGTAGCAGTAGAACGTACTACTTTTACTAAACTTGACCGTCTGGCCAAGGCAAACAATGTGTCAAAAATGGAGTTCCTTACACATGCTATAAACTATTTTGAGAAGTACGGTATAAACCCGGTCGAGCATGAAAGCCCAGCACAGGAAATGCAGAAACTTATCAAGCGCATGGATCAGGTATTCGCATTCCTGAAGAAACAGGAAACGGATCTTGTGCGTCCGGCTTGTGAAGCTCTGGCCGGAGCCAGCACACAGATAACCATAAGCCTTTCATCCTTACTTTCGGAAGAAAAGTTCAGGCGGTTCCTGAAGGACAACAAGGAGCTGCTTGCCGAGATTATCAACAGTTCCGACAACAACGGCAAGGCCATAGGCCGGACAGAAAAAGCGGTGCGGGATGCAGATTCAACTATCAGGAAGAACCAGGATATTATCTTCAAGCGGATAGAAGCCAGCGAAACGGCACAGATTAAAGCCTATAAGCATATCGTTTCTTTCCTCGATGCAAAAGGAAAGACCGGGCTGCTCGATGACATAAACAAGGTCTATGAGAGGGAAAAGGAAAGGAGGGGGCTATGAACATAAAAATTCAGGGTGGCGGTTCCGGAACTTATGCCAATACAGGGAGCTGCACAGGAGTAACGACCTATCTCCAGCATGAGGATCTGGAGCGCATGAAGAACGGCCGGGAAGTGCAGCCGTTTTTCAATAACTCTCGTGACTACATAAGCGCACAGGAAGTAACCTTCAAGATAGACAACAACAAGGCAAAATTAAGCCGGAACGATGCAAAGTTCTATGTGATTACGGTAAGCCCTTCCAGCCGGGAGCTGGAGAAAATGGGCAAGACAGAGAAGGAACAGGCTGAAGCCATGAGAAGGTATGTGCGTGATGATGTGATGCAGCACTATGCGGAAGGGTTCGGAAAAGGCCTGAACAAAGAGGATATCGAGTATTACGGAAAGATCCATTTTGAGAGGAAGGGAGCTGACCGGTACGACATGCACGCACATATCATCGTCAGCCGGAAGGACAGGAGCAACACCAGGAAGCTAAGTCCAAAGACCAACCACACCGGGAAGAAGAACTGCGGAAACGTGAAGGGCGGTTTCGACAGAACAGATTTTTTCCGAAAGTGTGAATCTTCATTTGACAAGCGCACAGGGTATGACCGGGCCCCGGAACAGACTTTCGACTATCTCAATACCATGAAGAACGGAAGCCCGAAAGAAATATTCCAGAAAAAGGAGTGGGCGGAACGTGTGAACCATGAACGGCTTGAGAAGATGAAAGCCGAATGGAGCCGGGATCTTCAGGAACCGCATCAGGAACAAGGCCGTGAAGAGAGCCAACAACAGGGAAACAGTATTTCCCAAGTTCCGGATATCAACCAGGCACCGCAGCGGAAGAAGCAACAGGAGGAAGAACTTGACCAGCCCAGGAAAAGAAGCCGGGGGGTTGGAATGGGTATGTAATTTTAGATAACTTACCGCTTGGTAAGTGCTTACCTTCTGCATCTAAGAAAACAGAAGGTAAGCATTCTGATTGATGTTTTTCCCTTAATATAAATCTCCTTTTATGGTTGTAAATGTATATGTTTCTGTTTCTAAGTCCAAAATTATTTGGACTGTTATATTTTCTTTTGAAGGATATCCATTGGGGTATCCTCCAAAATAATGAGTGGCATTAAAGTTTATATTATATGTATATCCATCATGGTAAGTTATTTTGGGTTCTCCAATAACTCTATAGTCAGGATATTCTTTCATCTTTTCATGAAATTGTTGTATTATAAAGTTGTCATTTAAATAAAGTTCCTCTTTTTGCTTGATTCTTTGTTCTCTTTCAAATTCTTTCTCTAATGGTGTTGTTTCGTGCTCAAAACTTAAATCTATTTCTCCGTTTTCTTTCTGAGGATAATATTCTATTTTTCTTGTTGCTATAGCAATGAGTTCATGTAGACTATTGAATATTTCTCTCTTTGTCCAATTTCCTCTTTCAT
Source organism: uncultured Eubacteriales bacterium (assembly GCA_900552775.1). GTDB lineage: Bacteria > Bacillota > Clostridia > UMGS1883 > UMGS1540 > CALCLY01. The sequence continues at coordinate 16,729 of USAP01000016.1, forward strand.
CATAAGTATATTGGGCGTAAGTTTCATGTTGGTTATTTTCAGTACTATCTACATCTAATATATGTACTAGGTCTCCGTTATCATTCCTTTCATATGTTGTCAAAAGGTTGTTGTCGTATTTTACATAGTTATAAGATTTTTTTTGTTTCCATGTTTTTATATCTTCCAAGATGTATGTAGGTATAGTATCGGTTATTACATTTAGATCTTTGATGTGTTTAGATGTAATCTGACCATAGATCGGAAGAGCACACGTCTGAACTCCAGTCACACTGATATATCTCGTATGCCG
>USAP01000017.1 GCA_900552775.1 uncultured Eubacteriales bacterium
ATAAATATAAAATATTTTGTTTAATTTTTTATTTTTAAAAAAAATTAAAAATTTTTTTCGGAGGGCTTTTCTCGGCATGTATATAAAGATTAACGGTAAAATATATATTCATACTGTTTTCCTGCTGCTGCCGCTTGTATTTTTCAGCGAAGGGTGCATAAAATATGCGGCTGTTTTTTTCTGTGCCTTTCTGCATGAGCTTGCGCATTTTTGTGCGGCGCTTTTATGCGGAGTCAGAAGCGAGCGGATTTTTATTGCGCCTTACGGGTTTGAACTGCGCATAAAAGAAGCGCCTGCGGAGGCGGAAATTTTTATTTATGCCGCCGGACCTTTATTAAGCCTTATTCTTTGCGTTTTGTTTTACATATCGGGGAGCGCATTTTTGTTCAGGGCAAATGCGGTGCTTTTTGCGTTTAACATGCTTCCGGCGCTGCCTCTTGACGGAGGAAGGCTTGCCCGGATTGTTTTGTGGAAAAATGCGGGAGTATACAGGGGAAACAGAATTTTGCGCTTTTTGAGCATTTCTTCAGCTTTGTGTCTCGGGATAACAGGAATATGTATTTCATCGGTTTGGTGTTTTTTTGCATCCGCTTTGATTTTTTCGAGAACAATTTCTCAAAAAAGCGTTCCGTTTTACAAAAAAAGAGGAAAAAATGTGCCGCAAAAACATGTGTTTATGCGTTCAGACGCGCCCGTGCGTGACGTGATGCGGAAATTTTCGCCGTACTATTATTTAATTTTGCATAGCGACTGTGCGGAGTATGGCGTGCACGAAAAAGATATTGTTAAAGCAATAGAAAAAAACGGCTGCGAAAAACCCGTAAAGGAGCTTTTTTGCAGCCGCAAAGCAAACTCAGTTTGCGCTTTTGATTTTAAGTATTCTCACGATAATCGGAGAAAGAATAACGTTTATTCCTAGCTCAAACAAAAAGTTTGTGCCCACAAGCACCAGAATCATGTAAGAAGCAATATTTGTGCCGAAGTCTGCAGCCGCGGCCCATTGCCCGATAAGAGGCATAAAGAAAACCCGGCAGCCCAGCAAAAACACACCCGTATTGACTATTGGACATGTTATTGCCGCGGCAATAACCGCCAAATAAGTGTTGGCTTTTTTGAGGGCTTTGAATACAAGCGCCGAGCAAAGTCCGCAAAGCACACCCTTTAAAAGCACTGTCACAACCGTTCCCGGAATACTGAATGCCATAAACAGAGTCGAGTCGGTTAAGAGAACAACCGCACCGAATACAAGACCGAGCCACGCACCCGCCGCCGTGCCGCACATCGCTGCGCCGACTACAATCGGAATAAGCACGACGGACATGGAAAACGGACCGAAGCGTATTGCGCCGCCCGTAAACTGCAGTACCGCCACAAGCGCGGTCAGCATGGCGCATAAAACCAGACCGGCTGTTTTTGATGTTTTCATGATAAATACACACTCCTTGCTGTCGCTCACAAAACGTGATGCAACGCATTATTTTATTTGCACGGAAAGATATTCTTCCCGAAATGCACTTTTATCTGCAATTTTTCTTATATATTATGTTAAGACCTTTTAAAACAAGCTCATCATCAAGTATTATTTCATGTTTGCAGTGGGGTATAATTGTTGACGAGAGGCCGCCCGTTGCGATTACGGGAAATTCTCCGCCCATTTCTTCAAAGAATCTGTCAATCATTCCGTCAATCATCGAAGCGTTTCCGAAAACAACGCCGGATCTCATACAGTCCGCCGTATTTTTTCCGAGGGGAGAAGGCGGAGCTTCAAGACTTATCTGGGGAAGCTGTGCCGTTCCCGAGGCGAGCGCTTTAAGACCGATATTCACACCCGGAATAATCGATACTCCGCAAAAAGCGCCGCTTTTGTCAAGCGCCATTATCTTGGTTGCCGTGCCCATATCCACCGTCACAGACGGCGCGCCGTAAAGATTAAGCGACGCAACGCACGCGCATATCAGATCCGCTCCGACGGTTGAAGGGTCGTCACACTTTAAATTCATGCCCGTTTTAATGCCAGGAAGAACCAGAAGCGGCTCCACACCGTATGCTTTTAAAACCGCGGTTTTAAAGGTGTGGTTTAAAGGCGGCACAACGCTTGAAATAATTGCGGCGGAAATTGCCGGTGCCTTAACGTCATACAAGTTAAGTATGCTCTTAATTTTGGACGCATATTCATCCGAAGTTTTGGTGGCATCGGTGGAGATGCGCGATGTAAAAACAAGCCGGTCATTCAGATAGCCGCCCAAAACTATATTTGTGTTGCCTATATCTATTGTAAGAAGCACTGAAATCTCCTCCGTTATTTTATGGTATTTCGATTGTACCACGGTATGTGTTTTTTGTCAAGAATTTCGGTGAAGAAAAAAGGTGTGAAGCAATTAAAAAAATTGTGTATTTTTTTTGCGTAAAACTATTGACAAAAAACGCATTTTATGTTTTAATATCATATGATCATATGTTTAGAAGTATTAAACTTTTTGTATATTTTAATTAAATCAGAGGAAGCGTTGACATGAAAATCGGAGAAAGGCTTAAAAACCTTCGCAAAGAGAACGGACTTACGCAGGCGGAGCTCGGCAGCAGATGCGACTTGAGCAAGGGGTTTATTTCCCAGCTGGAGGCGGATTTGACATCGCCGTCACTCTCAACTTTAGAGGATATTTTAGATTGCCTCGGAACAAATTTTACGGAATTTTTCAGCGTCCCCGACGATGAGACGGTGGTTTATAAAAAAGAAGATGTCACCGTTGCGGAATTTCCCGAAGACGGATATAAAATTCACTGGCTTGTGTGGGACGCGCAGAAAAACTGCATGGAGCCCATTCTGGCGGAAATAGAGCCGCACGGCAAAACGGAGATTCACTCTCCGCACGAGGGCGAGGAATTCGGCTATATTCTGCACGGAAGCGTGTGCCTTCACATAGGAGACAGAAAACACAGAGTGCGCCGCGGAGAATGTTTTTATTTTAAAGCGCGTGCTCCTCATTACATAGAAAACACGGGCAAAAGTGCGGCAAGCGTTCTTTGGGTTGCTTCGCCGCCCACGTTCTGATTACTGATCTGATTACTGAAAGGAAACAAAATGAAAAAACTCGGAAAAACAGCCTTAATATTGCCTTTTATGCTGTGGCTGGTGCTGCTTATAATAGTGCCGCTTCTGCTCATAGCTTTCTATGCTTTCACGGAGTCGGACGGAAACGTTTTGAGATTTACATTTTCTCATTTTTCAAAATTTTTAAAACCGGAATATTTAACCGTTCTTGTAAGATCGCTGAAGCTTTCTTTTTTTGCAACGGTTATATGCCTGCTTTTGGGATATCCGCTCGGAATGATTTTGGCAAGCGACCTTTTCAAAAAGAAAACGTTTCTGCTTGTCATGTTTCTGGCGCCGATGTGGATGAACTTCCTTCTCAGAACGTATGCATGGCTTACGCTGCTTGAAGGAACGGGAGTTATAAATTCGATTTTAAAAGCCGCGGGACTCGGTACGCACATGTTTCTCGGAAATGAGGGGGCTGTGGTTTTCGGCATGGTTTACAATCTTTTGCCCTATATGATTCTGCCGATATACAGCTCTGTTTCGAAAATACCGAAGTCTCTTACGGAGGCTGCCGGAGACCTTGGAGGAAGTCCGCTGCAGTGCTTCAGAAAAATTACGCTGCCTTTAAGCGTTCCGGGGATACTTTCGGGAATAACAATGGTTTTTGTGCCCGGGGTTACAACGTTTGTAATATCTCAGTTTTTGGGAAGCGGCAATGTAATTCTTATAGGCGATATCATAGAGCAGCAGTTCACAAAAGGAAGCAGCTGGGGATTCGGCGCGGCGGTTTCGATTGTGGTTATGATTGTTGTAATAATATGCATGTGGGCAATAAATAAATTTACCGATGAGCCGGAGGTGACAATGCTGTGATGAAAAAAACCTTCGGAAAAATATATCTTTATTTAATACTTTTTTTCCTGTATCTTCCCATACTAACGCTTGTTGTTTTTTCTTTTAACGGCGCGAAGTCAAGGGGAAAATGGGGCGGATTTTCGCTTAAGTGGTACAAAGGACTTTTTGAAAATTCGTCTATGATGCAGGCGCTTTACACAACGCTTATAGTGGCGCTTTTGGCGGCGCTTATATCAACCGTTATCGGAACGGTTTCTGCCATCGCGCTTTACAGAAGCCGCCCGAAATTTAAAAAAGCCATGCTGAGTTTAAGTTATATTCCGATGATGAATTCGGATATTGTAACGGGTGTGTCGCTTATGATGCTTTTCACATTCCTCCGCATGAAGCTCGGCTTTGGGACGCTGCTTTTATCGCATATTGCGTTTTGTATTCCGTACGTAATTCTTTCGGTTCTGCCGAAGCTTTACGGAATAAACATGAGCATTTACGAGGCTGCGCTTGATTTGGGCGCGCCGCCTCTTAAGGCATACACAAAGGTTATGCTGCCGGAGCTTTTGCCCGGCATTGTGTCCGGTTTTCTGGTGAGCATTACGCTGTCGATTGACGATTTTGTTATAAGCTTTTTCAATACCGGACGCGGAGTGCAGAATATATCTATCTTGGTGTATTCCGCAAAAACGGGTGTGAATCCCGAAACGTATGCGCTTTCGTCGCTTATGTTCGGAGCGGTTATTATGCTCCTGCTCATAATGAATTTAAAAGACAGCAAAAAAGAAGTTAAAAGGAGAAATGTCAGATGAAAAAAATTGCGGTTTTACTGAGCGTTATCATGCTTGTCTCATGTCTTGCGGGCTGCGGCTCGGACAAGGGGAAAACGGTTCTCAATGTTTATAACTGGGGAGAGTTTATAGACGAGAGCGTGCTTAAGGATTTTGAGAAAAAATATCCCGATATCAAGATAAACTACGAAAAGTATGCAGACAATGAGACGATGTACACAAAAATCAAAAACGGCGGCGTAAATTACGATGTGCTTTTCCCGTCGGATTATATGATTGCGCGTCTTATCGAAGAAAACATGCTTGCAAAATTAGATTTTTCGAATATTCCGAATTATAAGTACATAGACGAAAAATACAAAAACTGGTCATATGACCCGATGAACGAATATTCCGTTCCGTACATGTTCGGATTTGTGGGAATACTTTACGACAAAACAAAGATAGACGGCAGCACCCTTACATGGGATTCGCTTTTTGATCCCAAATACGAAAAGAGTATTCTTATAAAAAACGATATGAGAGATATGCTCGGAATCGCGCTTAAAACATTGGGTTATTCAATGAACAGCACCGACGAAAACGAACTCGAACAGGCAAAACAGAAGCTTATTGAGCAGAAACCCAATGTTTTGGGCAGAGTGGGCGATGAAGGAATGGACAAAATGATTGCCGGCGAAGCGGATATGGCGGTTATGTATGGCGGCGACGCGCTTACATGCATGAAAGAAAACGAAAATCTTGATTTTGTGCTTCCGAAGGAAGGTGTTAACTATTTTGTTGACGCTATGGTAATTCCGGCAAACGCGGAGCACAAAAAAGAAGCGGAGCTTTTCATAAACTTTATGTGCGAAACGGATATTGCGCTTAAAAATGCGGAAGAAATAGGCTATTCCACACCGCAGACAGAGGCATATAAGCTTTTACCCGAGGATATGAAAACGGATTTTGCTTATCCGCCGCAGGAGGTTTTTGACAAAGCGGAGGTTTACACGTATCTCGGCGATAAAACCGAGCTTTACGACAGAATTTGGACGGAGTTTTTGGCTTCGATATAACCGGATTTAAGATACTGTAGGCATGGGTTTTGCCGAAAATGATGAATAACGGTACTTTCAGTCACTTATTGAATAATCGGAAGAGAGGATACAAATTGGGAGAGCAGCATATAATTGACCTTATTAATATTACAAAGTCTTTCGGAGAAGGCGATGTCCTTCATGACTTCAGCCTGTATGTGCGTGAAAATGAGTTTTTAACGCTTCTCGGTCCGTCCGGATGCGGAAAGACTACCACTTTGCGCATAATAGGCGGCTTTGAAACGCCGGACAAGGGTCAGGTTCTGTACAGAAACCGTGATATTGCCGACGTTCCGCCTAATAAAAGAAATTTTAATACCGTTTTTCAGAAATATTCTCTTTTTCCGCATATGAATATTTTTGAAAACATTGCGTTCGGACTCAGAATAAAAAAGATGTCCGAAGATAAAATACGCGACAAGGTTACATGGGCGTTAAAGCTTGTAAACCTTTCGGGTTATGAAAAAAGAAAGCCGGATTCGCTTTCGGGCGGTCAGCAGCAGAGGGTGGCAATTGCAAGAGCGATTGTGTGCGAGCCCGAGATGCTTCTTTTTGACGAGCCTTTGGGAGCTCTTGATTTAAAACTGCGTCAGGAGATGCAGAGAGAACTTAAAAACCTTCAGCAGTCTTTGGGAATTTCGTTCGTGTATGTAACGCATGACCAGGAGGAAGCCCTGACGATGAGCGATACCGTGGTGGTTATGAGCGACGGAATAATTCAGCAGGTGGGAACGCCGGTTGATATATATAACGAGCCGAAAAACCGCTTCGTTGCCAAATTTATCGGTGAAAGCAACATTGTGGACGGTGTTATGAAAGACGATTTCAAGGCTTATTTTGCCGGAATGGATTTTGTGTGCGTTGACAGCGGTTTCGGCAGAAACGAAGAGGTTGACGTTGTTATAAGACCTGAGGATATTAAAATTGTTCCCGAAAACGAGGGAATGCTCCGCGGAGTTGTAAAGAGTGTATTTTTCAAAGGCGTTCACTATGAGATGACAATTGAAAGCGCGGGAATTTCGTGGCTTGTGCAGAGCACACTGTCTGAAAATGTGGGCGACAGAGTGGGAATTAATATTTATCCCAACGACATTCATATTATGAAAAAAAGCGATTCTCAGGCGGAACGTGAGGAAGAGGAAGAAGCGGAATCATAAAATTTTTATTAAATTTGCAGAGGTTTGGCATTTTTTGCTTGACTTTATATTCTGTTTGAGTTATAATATACTTGTGTATTTTAGTAGTACATCGGTTACATGTTGTTAAAGCCGCGTACTTTAAAAGCTACGGAATGCTTTAAAAAACTCCGTTTAAAGCATTTTGGCACATTCCAAGTCGCGGAGGGAGGGAAAACAAGTGTCAGAGATCAGAGTAAAAGACAGTGAGTCTTTAGACAGCGCATTGAGAAGATTCAAGCGTCAGTGTGCAAAATCAGGTGTTTTGTCCGAAATCAGAAAGAGAGAGCACTATGAAAAGCCCAGCGTAAAGCGTAAGAAGAAATCAGAGGCTGCTAGAAAACGCAAATTCAGATAAGCAGAAAGATAATTCAGAAGAACTGTAACGGTGCAGCGGCACTGGCTGCAGTTCTTTTTGTTTTTAAATAATCCGTTATATTATATTCAAAAACTTTCGTCGAAACGGGGAGTTACATATGAAAAGAACATTTCTTTTCGCCGCGTCGGCGCTTGCAGCCGGAATTATGCTCGGCGCCGGAGAAAGCGCGGCCGGGATTGCCGCGGCCTGCATGGGACTTTTGGCTGTGCTTTTGTTTTTGTTCACAAAAAAAGAATATGCAAAAATTGCTTTGTGTACGGTACTTGTTTTCGCCGGCTTTTTTGAGATATGCGCTGTAAAAAGCGCCGCGGTAAAAGATTGGACGGCGTTTGACGGAGAGAACGTGAATATAAAGGGCAGAGTTATAAATGTTCATGATGAGGAGAGTTATGCTTATTTCGACTTGAAGGCAGACAGCATTTCGGACGGTGAAACGGAATTTAAAAATAAAAAAATCCGCGTATATAAATATGATGGTATGCCGCAGGTGCGCTATGGAGATATGGCAGAGTTTGCGGCGAATATACAAAAGGTTCGGCATGAGTCGGAAATGTATTACTTATCAAAAAGCATAGAGTTTAATGCCGTGACGCACACCGATACGTTTGTGCTGCACGGGCGCGTGCTGCACAAATTTTCCCCGAAGGATAACGCCGTACTTTTGCATGACAGACTGAAAAATATTATATATTCAAAATTCGGCGGCAGTGCGGCAGGCTTTCTTGCCGGAATACTTTGCGGAGACAAATCCAAAATGACCGAAGCTTCCTACAGCAGCTTTAAAATCTGCGGTATAGCGCATATTGTTGCGGTTTCGGGTATGCATATAAGCATACTTCTCGGAATATTGCAGGGAATTTTCGGTGTTTTTGGATTTAAAAAGACCAAGGCAGCGTTTGTGATATATCTTGCTGCTGTGTGGTTTTTTGTACTTATGACGGGCGCGAATGCGTCTGCCGTGCGTTCGGCTCTCGGCTTTACCGTGATGATTGCGGCGCTTTTCTTAAAGCGCGATACGGACATGCTCAACAGCCTTGCGATTGCGGCTTTTGTTATGCTTGCGGCAAACCCTGCCATTTTGTTCGATTTGGGATTTCGCCTTTCGGTGCTGTCGATGGCGGGAATAGCTGTTTTTGCAGACAAAATCGCGAAAAAGCTTTGCTTTTTACCTGCTGCGCTGTCATCCGTCATTGCAGCCACGCTGTCGGCACAGATTTTTACTTTGCCGCAGATTATTACGGTTTTCGGTACGGCGCCGCTTCTTGCGGCGGCAGCAAACATTGTGGTTTGTCCCGTTATGCCGTTTGTGCTTTGTACAGAAATACTGTTTGTGATATTCGGCAGTATTCCCGTTTTGGGAGGTATTTTGTATAAGCTTCTGTCTGCGCTTACGTACGGCATCTTATACACGGCGGATATTTTCGCAAGTGCGCCCGCGGCATATGTTTCCGCCGAAGGAGCCGGGGCTTTTTTAGCGGCGCTTTTGCTGATTGCGGTTTTATATGCGTTTCTTTCGGGCAGAAAGAATGTCTGCAAAGTCTGCTGCTGCGCAGTGGTCGGGATAATTGCCGCATTGGTGGTGTTAAATGCCGCAAATCCAAAAATCCGCGCGGCTTTTCTGGATGTCGGGCACGGAGACTGCTTTGTGCTTTCCGCGCCGCATGAATGTATTATGATAGACGGCGGAGGAAAAGACGGCGCGGGCGTTGCGGACGATACGATTATACCTTACATGAGCGAAAAAGGCATAAAAAGAATAAGCGCGGCATTTGTGACGCACTATCATTCAGATCATGCCAAAGGAATATCGGAACTTTTGAGAAACGGAAAAATAGAACGGCTTGTGCTGCCGGTGGGAATATACGAAAACGATTTGGCAAAAGAACTTGCCGCCGCTGCAAACGCCGCCGGTGTGCCGCTTTACTGTATACGCGGCGGTGAAACGCTTGAACTCGGAGAAATCACGGTGAAGGCTTTTTCGGTGTATGACGGCTCCGAGGAAAATAACGGCATGGTATACAGAGCCGAAAGTATGGGTAAAAAATTTCTTGTGACGGGCGATATAACCGCTGAAGCCGAGACACGGCTTTGCGAAGACGAAGATGTTACGGCGGATGTTTTGAAGATTGCGCATCACGGTTCAAAAACTTCTTTTAATCCGGGATTTATTTCGTCGGTAGGTCCGCGTGCTGCGGTGATTTCGGGCAACGGCTCCGTTCTTTCGGAGCAGGTATACGAAAGCGTAAAATTGCTTTCGGCGGAAGTATTTAATACGGATGAATGCGGAACCGTTGAATTTATTGCCGATAGAAACGGGTTTTGCGGAGTAAAAAGAGAAAGGAGCGGCGAAGATGAGTTATGACATTTTAAAAAAGAGACTTAAAGAGAATAATCTGCCGCATTTAATGCACTTTTACGGCGAAGAAACATTTCTCCTCGAAAGTTCCGTGTCGCTTATAAAGAAGAAACTCTTGGGAGATTCGGAGGATTTTAATCTGATAGTGCTGGAGGGCGATGTATCGGCGGACGAAATAGACGTTTCACTTAATACGCCGCCGTTTTTCGGTGAGACAAAGCTCATCTTGCTGCGCGAACTCGGCATTTTCAAAAGCGGAGCAAAAAATAAGGAAATATGGAAGGCGGCGTTTTCGGACGTGCCGCCGTATCTTTATATAATTGCCTGTGAGAGTAATTTTGACAAAAGAAATGCCGCCTATAAAGCTTTTGCAGAAAATGCTCTCACGGTGAATTTTGAACATCGCGAAAAATCGGAAATACGCGGCTGGTGTGCAAAGCAGCTGCAAAAAAAGAAAAAGCTTATAGATAACGATGCGCTTACGCTGCTTATAGACAGCGTTGGTGTGGACATGCAGGCTATATCGGCGCAGCTTGATAAAATTGCGGCGTACACCGGAGAAAGAGACAGAGTGACGGCGGCAGATGTGCGCGAAACCGTAAAAAGGGAGTTTTTCACAAAAGAGTACGTTCTTACGGACGCTATGCTCTCAAAAAACAAAAAGCTTGCTCAAAACGTACTTTCGGAGCTGCTTTTTATGAGAACCGACCCCATAAGGCTTCTTTTTATTGTGGCTTCGTCATACATGTCCGCTTATAAAGCAAAGGTTGTTCTGTTGTCCGGCGGAAATGCGGCGGACGCGGCAAAAATACTTAAACTGCCGCGAGATTTTATGGCAAAAAAATATGTTGAGTTTGCAAGAAAACTTGACGCAGGTTATCTTAAGAATGCAATTTCGGTTTTAAAAGATGCGGATTTAAGAGTTAAAAACGGTTCGGAAGACCCGGAAACGTGCATAAGACGTGTTGTTGCGGAACTTTAAAGGAGAAAACAAAATGAATAAAAAGGAAATTTATGATTTTTTGAATAGTAATAAAATTGAATATGAGGTAACGGAGCACCCGGCGCTGTTCAGTATGGATGATGTGTGCGATGTTGAGCTGCCTTATCCCGATGCGGACGCCAAGAATCTTTTCGTGCGCGACGATAAAAAAAGAAATTATTATCTTATAACCGTAAGAGGCGCAAAAAGAGTTGATCTTAAAGAGTTCGGCACAGAGCACAGAACAAGGCGGCTTTCGTTTGCTTCGGCGGACGATCTTAAAAAATACATCGGCGTGGAGCCGGGTTCAGTGTCTCCGCTCGGGCTGCTTAATGATGAGGAGCGCAAAGTGAAATTTTTCCTCGATTCGGAATTTAAAGACGTTACGGGGCGCATCGGCATTCACCCCAATGAAAATACGGCAACCGTGTGGCTTAAAACGGACGATCTTATAAAGATTATAAAAGACCACGGAAATGAAACAGAGCTGTGGTGAGAGGAAAGATAAAATTTGAAGTACCTTATACCTTTTTTTAAAAAATATATGAAAGAAAGCCTTCTGGCGCCGCTTTTTAAAATGATTGAAGCGCTGTGTGACCTTTTTGTGCCGCTTGTTGTGGTGCAGATAATCGATATCGGAATAGCCGGCGGAGACAAAAAGTTTATTGCAGGGCATTTTGCGATTATGGTTTTAATGGCACTTTTTGGGCTTTTGAGCAGCTTTACCGCACAGTATTTTGCGGCAAAAGCGGCTGTGGGAACGTCTGCCGGGCTTCGCCACAGCCTTTTTAAGCATATTGAAACGCTTTCGTTTACTGAACTTGACACGCTGGGAACGTCCACGCTCATAACAAGGCTCACGGCGGATATAAACAGTGTTCAAAACGGAATAAACATGTTTTTGCGCCTTTTTCTGCGCAGTCCTTTTATAGTGTTCGGCGCAATGATTATGGCTTTTTCGATTGACCGCACGGCGGGACTTGTGTTTGCGGCGGTAATTCCCGTGCTTTTTATTATTGTTTTCGGGATTATGTTTATAACAAAACCGCGTTATAAAAAGTGCCAGGACAGCGTTGACGCGGTTACGGCGTCCGTCCGTGAAAATCTCGATGGCGTGCGCGTTATACGCGCTTTCGGCAGAGAAGAAAGCGAAACGGAGCAGTTTGACGGCGAAAATTCGCTTCTTAACAGGCTTCAGCTTGTTGCGGGCAGACTTTCGGCTCTTATGAATCCGCTTTGTTATGCGGCGGTTAACGGCGCAATTATTCTGATACTTATGGTAGGAGCAAAAAAGGTTTCGGGCGGAGTGCTGCTTTCGGGAAACGTTGTGGCGCTTATAAACTATCTTTCGCAGATACTTGTGGAGCTTGTGAAGCTTGCAAATCTTATAGTGCTTTTAAGCCGTGCTGCCGTAAGCTGCGGCAGAATCGGAGCGGTTCTCGATACGAAAAGCTCCATGCAGTTTGGAAATATAACGGAGGGCGCGGGGGAATGTGCACTTGAGTTTGAAAACGTTTCGTTTAAATATGCCGGCGCCGGTGACGAGTCTCTTTCTGACATAAGCTTTTCTCTAAACCGCGGCGGTGTTTTGGGAGTTATAGGCGGCACGGGCAGCGGAAAAAGCACACTTTCGGGTCTTGCGGCGCGCTTTTATGACGCAACACGGGGCAATGTGTCTTTTATGGGAAACAATATTAAAGACTGGGACAAGAATGCCCTGAGAGCGCGTGTTTCGGTTGTGATGCAAAAATCTCAGCTTTTTGCCGGAACTGTGCGGAGCAATCTTATGTACGGCAACCCGAACACTTCGGAGGACGATATGTGGCAGGCTTTGCACGCCGCTCAGGCGGAGGATTTTGTGCGCGAAAAGCCCGGTATGCTTGACACCAAGGTTGAGCAGGGCGGGAGAAACTTTTCGGGCGGCCAGCGGCAGAGGCTTTCCGTGGCGCGCGCCCTGGTTTCAAAGCCGCAGCTTTTGATTCTTGATGACAGCTCATCGGCACTTGACTATAAGACGGACGCAAATATGAGAAAAGCCATTTGTAATTTGCCTTATAAACCGGCAACAATAATAATAAGCCAGAGAACAGCCGCAATAGAGCATGCGGACAAGATTCTGGTGCTTGAAGACGGACATGCCGCCGGAACGGGCACGCATGAAAAACTGCTTGAAACATGCCCGGTATACCGCGAAATATATAACAGTGCTTCGGGGGGTGAGAGCCGTGAATAAGGATATGCTAAAAAAGCTCAAACCATTTTTAAAGCCGCAGATTCCTTTTGCGGTGATATCGCTTTTGTGCGCTCTTGTAAGTTCCTCAGCAGCGATTATAATCCCGATTTTCTGCGGCCGCGCCATAGACTTTATGATAGGTGCCGGCAAGGTGGATTTTGCCGGAGTAATAAAATATGTGTATCTTATAGCCGCATCGGCAGCGGCGGGCGCCCTGGCGCAGCAGTTTCTGGCTGTATGCAACAACAAAATTGCATTTTGTATTTCGCGCGATATGCGCCGTGCTCTTTTTGAAAAACTTCAGAGACTTCCGCTTTCGTATCTTGACACTCACCGTTCAGGAGAGCTTTTAAGCCGCATGATTTCGGACGTGGATACTTTTTCGGACGGTATGCTCATGGGTATTTCGCAGCTTTTTACGGGTATTATAGCAATACTCGGAACACTTCTTGTAATGATAGTGTATAACGCGCCAATAGCGCTGCTTGTTGCCGCGCTTACACCGCTTTCGCTTTTTTCGGCAAAGTTTATTTCGGGCAAAATCCGGCGCTGGTTCACGGCACAGGCAAAGCTCCGCGGCGAGCAAACGGCAATGATAAATGAGTTTACGGACGGAATGAAGGTCATTTCGTCTTATGCGAGAGAAGAAGAGACACTCTCGGAGTTTGACACGCTCAACGATGAGTTTAAAGCGGCTTCGTTTCGTGCAACATTCTTTTCAAGCCTTGTAAACCCCACAACAAGACTTTTAAACAATATCATATACGCATGCGTGTGCCTTCTGGGTGCGCTTTTGTCGGTTGGCGGAGGAATTACGGTGGGTCAGCTCAGCGTATTTTTAAGCTATGCCGGGCAGTATGCAAAGCCGTTTAACGAGATAAGCGCGGTTTTGACAGAGCTGCAAAACGCGAAAACATCGCTTTTGCGCATTTTCGAGCTTTTGGACGAGGCGGAGGAAACGGCAGACGGCACAGAGGAAACCGACGGCGGCGAGGTTGAATTTAAAAACGTGTCATTTTCATATTCGCCCGAAAAGCCGCTTCTTAAAAATATATCGCTTGCGGCAAAGCGCGGACAGCGGATTGCCATCGTGGGCCCCACCGGCTGCGGAAAAACAACGCTTATCAATCTTCTGATGAGATTTTACGATGTCTGCGGAGGAAGTATAAGCATAAACGGCGCGGATATAAGAGAAATAAAAAGATATTCCCTGCGCCGCCATTTCGGCATGGTTTTGCAGGACACGTGGCTTAAAAGCGCCACGGTGCGCGAGAATATTGCATACGGAAAGCCCGATGCAACGGATGAAGAAATAGAAAATGCCGCAAAGTCGGCGCATGCTCATTCGTTTATAAAGAGACTTCCGAAAGGCTACGATACTTTAATTGGCGAAGGCGGAGCGGAACTTTCGGCGGGGCAAAAACAGCTTCTCTGCATTGCGCGCGCCATGCTTTGTCTGCCGCCCATGCTTATTCTGGACGAGGCTACTTCTTCCATAGATACCCGAACGGAAATTAAAATTCAAAGCGCGTTTGCAAAAATGATGAAGGGCAGAACAAGCTTTGTTGTGGCGCACAGACTTTCCACAATCCGTGAGCTGCGCTTGAAAAGGTTGCAGACCCTAGCGCAGAGGTCGAGAAGCTGCGCAACGCCGTGACGAAAGCCAACGGCGAAGCTGCTGAGTACAAGAAGCAGCTCAAGGCAAAGCGTACCGATGACGAGAACGCCGCACAGGAACAGGCTGACAAGCTGGCAGAGATGCAGAATCAGATTGAAGCCCTGACTGCCGACAAGGAAAACCTCGTCAAGGAAAAGACCCTTGCATCTTACCGTGAGAAGTTCGTTGCACAGGGTTATGACGCTGAACTTGCTAACAAGGCTGCGTCTGCACTGGCTGACGGTGACATGGACAAGGTGTTTAAGTTCCAGTCGGAGTTTATGACCGCCCACGACACCGCATACAAGGCTTCTCTGCTGAAGGATATGCCCACACCTCCGGGTGCGGATGGCAAGGGCGGCTCTGACAGTGATGGCGTGGCGTTTGCTAAGAGCCTTGCACAGCAGAACGCAAATACTTCTAAGGCATCGAGTGACGCAATGAGTGCTTTCCATTAACAAGGAGGAAAACATGAAGTTTACCCGAAACACGGTCAACGGAATCAACGATACCATCCTTGCTTCCAATGACTACACAGCCATCCCCTTTACCGTAACCGAAACTGCTGCGGTTAAGGCTGGCTATCCCATGACGCTGGCTGGCAAGAAAGCTGTTGCTGCTGGCGAGACCGGTTCTAAGACCATCAACGCTGACGGCATCCTGCTGTATGACGTTGACCCGGCAGAGAATCCCAATGCGTCCCTGCTGATTCGTGGTGTTATCGACACCAAGAAGGCAGCGGCAAGCTCTGGCTTCACCTATGATTCTGATGCAATTACTGCGCTTAAGACTGCCATTCCCGGCATCTTCTGCCGTGACAATATCAGCGTGAACGCTTAATAGGAGGTAAAACAACATGGCACTGAATCTTAAGGAAGTCTTTGCCCCGGCTGCGATTGCCGCCTATTGGACGAATGACCCCACCAATGCGATGCCCTTTGCATCTGACGCACTGTTCCCCGCAAAGAAGAAGGCCGGTCTCGACCTGAAGTGGCTGCGCGGTCACAAGGGCGTTGGCGTGTCCTTGATGCCCAGCGCATTTGACGCAAAGGCTACGTTCCGCACCCGTGAGGGCTTTAAGTTTGATGAGACCGAGATGCCGTTCTTCCGTGAGGGCTACCATCTGGGCGAGAAAGACCGTCAGGAAATCCTGCGTGTTCTGGACAGCAACGACCCCTACGCTCGTGACGTAATGAACCGCCTGTACGACGACACCGCACAGCTTATCACCGGTGCGCGCATCGTTCCTGAGCGCATGATCTGGCAGCTACTGGCTCCTGCAAATGGCACTCCCGGCATCACCATCAAGGCAAACGGCGTGAACTACACCTACAACTACGACCCGGACGGCGGCTGGAAGTCCACCAACTTTAAGGATATTAGTGGTGTCGCAAAGTCTAAGTGGTCTGCTGCCACCGCCACTCCCATTGCCGACCTGAACGCCGCAAAGGACGCTGTTCTGGCAAGCGTTGGCGAGGTCGTGACTGAAGTGTACATGAACACCGCAACCTTCCGTAACATGATTGCTGCGGACGAGGTGAAAAACCGGTTTATGACCGTCACCGCAAAGGCAAATGCCGTTCTGCTGGATGCCGAAGCACGGCAGATTATCGAATCTGCAACCGGTCTGACCATTCATCTGTACGACAAGATGTTTAAGGCAGACCAGTACAGCGCAAGCGAGAAGTATCTGCCTGATGGCATGGTGGTGGTTGCTCCTTCCGGCGCTCTGGGTAGCACTTGGTACGGCACTACCCCTGAAGAAGCCGACCTGATGTCTGGTCAGTCTGGCGCATCCGTGTCTATCGTGAACACTGGCGTTGCTATCACCACTGAGCTGACCGTTCACCCGGTCAACGCCAACGTCTATGCTTCTGAAATCGTCCTGCCGTCCTTTGAGCGCATGGACGCTGTGTACTGCATCAAGGCTTACTAAGGCGAAAGGAGGAAAGCGGCATGGGAGACCAGTATTCCGAAGCGGCAGTCAAGCTGGGGCAGTACATCGCCCCGGCACTTGACCGTGAAATCACGGACGAGGACTACCCACTCTTCGACCTGCTGCTTGATTTCGCCAAAGACAAGATATTTGCACAGGGCTACCCTTTTGGCAACAGACCGGACGAGTTGCCCTTGCAGTATCAGTCGTTGCAGATACGCATTGCAGCGGAACTGTACAATCACATCGGCGCAAACGGACAGACGAGCTACACCAACAACGGCATTACTCGTGTGTGGGAAAGTTCCGATGTGGCGCAGTCCCTGTTGAATGAAGTGGTTCCGAGAGTAGGTGTTATCGGCTGATGTTCAATGGAAGCCCGCTGGATAAGCGCCCACTGTGGTATTCAAACCCGGTCGGCGATAAAACGCCTGTTGTGGACGAG
>USAP01000018.1 GCA_900552775.1 uncultured Eubacteriales bacterium
AAATTCAGGGCGCAGCTGAACTCTGTGAGACGATTCAGTGTGCCCGCA
Source organism: uncultured Eubacteriales bacterium (assembly GCA_900552775.1). Lineage (GTDB taxonomy): Bacteria > Bacillota > Clostridia > UMGS1883 > UMGS1540 > CALCLY01. The sequence goes on from USAP01000018.1 coordinate 49, forward strand.
ATAATGAGGGAGGATTTTTCATTGGCAAAAAAACAAAAACTCAGAATTATTCCTCTCGGCGGACTTGATGAAATAGGTAAAAATTTAACGGTCATAGAGTACGGAGACGAAATGATCGTTATTGATTGCGGACTTGCATTCCCCGATGACGAACTTTTGGGGGTTGATATAGTTATACCGGATATTTCTTATCTGACAAAAAATGCCGAGAAAGTTAAAGGAATAGTTCTCACACACGGTCATGAAGACCATATCGGCGCGCTGCCTTATGTGCTGCGCAGCTTAAACGTGCCCGTATACGGCACAAGGCTTACGCTGGGGCTTGTTGAGCTTAAACTCCGCGAACACGGAATTTTAAGCGTGTGCAAGCTCAAAACCGTTAAAGCCGGAAACACGATAAAGCTTGGTTCGTGCTTTAAAGTTGAATTCATAAGAACAAACCACAGCATTGCCGATTCTGTCGGTCTTGCGATAACCACTCCCGTGGGAACGGTTGTGCATACGGGTGATTTCAAAATAGATTCAACGCCAATAGAAAGCGAAATGATAGACCTGGCGCGCTTCGGCGAGCTCGGCAAAAAGGGCGTTCTGCTTATGATGAGCGACAGCACAAATGTTGAACGCCGCGGCTTTACAATGTCTGAAAGCACGGTGGGAGAAAGATTTGATGAGATTTTTTCAAACCATCCGCACCACAGAATAATTGTGGCAACATTCTCGTCGAATATTCACAGAGTGCAGCAGATTATAAATTCCGCCGTGAAACACAGACGCAAAATTGCGGTTTCGGGAAGAAGTATGCTTAACGTTATGGATGTGGCGCGTGAGCTCGGATATATTCACATGCCGGCAGGAACGCTTATAGAACTTGACGATATCAATAATTACAAGCCGAGTCAGCTTGTTATAATAACTACCGGAAGCCAGGGAGAGCCCATGAGCGCGCTTACGAGAATGGCAAATTCGGACCACAGGAAGGTTGAAATAGGCAAGGGAGACCTTGTAATATTTTCCTCAAGCCCGATTCCCGGCAACGAAAAGGCTATATTTAATCTTATAAACGAGCTTTTCAAAAAAGAGGTCGAGGTTATATACGAGTCCCTTTCGGAGGTTCACGTTTCGGGACATGCCTGCTCGGAAGAACTTAAGATAATGTTAAAGCTTGTAAAACCTAAATTTTTCCTGCCTGTTCACGGCGAGCACAGGCATCTCGTAAAACACGCAAAGCTCGGAGAAATCACGGGTCTGAACAAAAAGAATATCTTTATTGCCGAAATAGGAGATGTGCTTGAGACGGACGGCAAAACGGCGCAGATATGCGACAAGGTTCCGGCGGGACGCGTACTTGTTGACGGATACGGCGTCGGAGATGTGGGAAGCGTTGTTCTGCGCGACAGAAAGCATCTGGGGCAGGACGGCATAATTATTGTGGTTACCGCCGTGGACGAGATGGGCAACATAATAAGCGGACCGGATATAATATCGCGCGGATTTGTGTATGTCAGAGAATCGGAAGACCTGATGGACGAAATAAAATCGCTTGTACAGGGCTGCCTGCAAAACGCGCTGCGCAAAAACCCGGGTGATCATAACGGCGTTAAAAATCTTATAAGAAACAGACTCGGAGATTATCTCTATGATACAACAAAGAGAAAACCCATGATTTTGCCGGTTTTGATAGAGGTTTAAGACAGAGTTTAAATAAAAGTTTAAAAAGTTTAAAATTGAAAGGAAGCACGAAAAATGAAAGCAGTAATGTACGGAGCCGGAAATATAGGCAGAGGTTTCATAGGTCAGCTTTTAAGCCTTTCCGGTTACAGCGTGAGCTTTGTTGACGTAAACAAAACGGTTATATCGGCGCTTAACGAAAAAGGCGAATATCCGGTTGACATTCTTTACGGAGACAGAAGCGAGGAACAGATTGTTAAGAACGTGTGCGGAGTTGACGGAAATGACATAAACGCTGTGGCGGAAGCAATTGCCGAAGCGGACGTTATGGCAACCGCCGTAGGCGTAAACGTTTTAAAATTCATTGCGGCACCCATTGCGGCAGGTCTTAAGAAAAGATGGGAATGCGAAGACAAGAAGCCTTTAAATATCATTATCTGTGAAAATCTTATCGGAGCGGATATGTATCTTAAAGGTCTTATTTCCGAAAATTTAAACGATGAAGAAAAGAAAAAGCTTGACGAAAAAGTCGGCTTTGTGGAAGCTTCCATAGGCAGAATGGTTCCGGTTCAGACGCCGGAAATGCAAAACGGCAATCCGCTGCGTGTGTGCGTTGAGCGCTACAACAAGCTTCCGCTTGACAGCGCTGCGGTTAAGGGAGAAAGACCCGAAATCAAAAATGCCGTTTGGTTCACGCCGTTTCAGTATTATATCGAGAGAAAGCTTTTCATTCACAACATGGGTCATGCAATGACGGCTTATCTCGGCAGACTGTGCGGATATGAATACATCTGGCAGGCAATTGAAAATCCGTATATAGAGCTGCTTGTTTCAAAAGCGATGACGCAGTCTGCACTTGCGCTTTCGGCACGCCACGGTGTTAAACCGGCGGAGGTTTACGACCATGTTCTCGACCTGCTCCAAAGATTCCGCAACCGTCAGCTCGGAGATACGGTTCAGAGAGTCGGCAACGACTTGAAGAGAAAGCTTGCAAAAAATGACAGACTTGTGGGCGCTCTCAATATGTGCAGAGAGCAGGGTGTTTCGTGCGATTACATAAAAATCGGCATCGCAGCGGCATTAAGCTTCGGTCAGGAAGGTCTTGATATGACGGACGAGCAGCTTCTTTCGGAGGTTTCGTGCCTCGGAAAGGACGATATTAAAGATATTCTTGCGCTTTCCGATGAGTTTAAAAACACGGAACTTAAAGATTTTAAGCTTGCCGCAAGCGATGAAATAAAGGCTTGAATAAAAAGGCTGCTGCCGTAAGCTTTGCGCTTGCGGCACTCCTGCTTATCGCCTGCGCGGTGTTCTCTTTCTCGGAAATCCGCCGAAAACGGGACGTTTCGCATATTAAAATCACCGTTTTGTCAAACGGGGAGATAAAGCAAAAGGAGCTTGATACGAAAGAAAAGTTTCTTTACGATGCGCTGTATTATGCAGATCTGATAAAAGGCGAGAATGGACAGTACGGTTTTTTGGTTACCGAGGCGTGCGGCACATCTGCCGGCGAGGGAGAGTGTTTCAGCATAAAAATAAACGGCGAGGAACTTTTAAAAAGCCTCGAGCAAACGCCGGTGCACGGCGGAGAGAAAATAGAGTTTTCGCTCGGCGGACAATAAAAGTTTTTTATAAATTAAAGCCGAGACGGCGCTCGCTTTCAAAACGGCAAAAATTAAAAAGAAAGGTACGGTGAAAGGCATGGCAAAAGCTAAAGCGAATGCGGAAAATATACTGTATTACAAAGAAAAACCTCTTGTGAGAAGAGGAAACATGATTTATTACGGCAATCCCGCAGATCCGTATATTATCCTTATGATAGTGAACTCAACCAGAAAGGTTGGCGACATGGAGGTTTCGGAGTCTGTTACGATACAGCTTCAGGAAAACTCCAGAGGTAAAGACAGAATTATAAAAAAGGCGGAGCGTGAAGGCATGTTTGCGGCTATGGATATAGCCGAATATTGGCTTGCGGACGCGCTTTCGCACGTTAACTGAAAGGCGGTAACCTCATGAACGCGAGAGATGACGGAAATCTGACAATGCTTGCCGATTTCTACGAGTTTACAATGGCAAACGGATTTTTTGAAAGCGGCGCGGAAAAAACCGAGGCGTGCTTTGATATGTTTTTCAGGAGAGTCCCGGACGACGGCGGTTATGCCATCGCCGCCGGGCTTTCTCAGCTTATAGAATATTTTTCAAAGCTTTCTTTCTCAAGTGAAGATATCGGATTTCTCAGAGGAAAGAATATGTTTTCGGAGGAGTTTTTAGATTACCTTAAAAACTTCAAGTTTGAATGTGATGTGTATGCAATTCCGGAAGGTACGCCGATTTTCCCGGGAGAGCCGATTGTTACGGTGAAAGGCCCCGTGCCACAGGCACAGCTTGTGGAAACGATGCTTCTTCTTACCGTAAACCACCAGTCGCTCATTGCCACAAAATCAAACAGAATCGTAAGAGCGGCGGGCGGCAGACCGGTAATGGAATTCGGCTCGCGCCGCGCACAGGGTCCGAGCGGCGCCATTAACGGCGCAAGGGCGGCATATATCGGCGGCTGCGTCGGCACGGCGTGCACGATTGCGGAGAAAAAATTCAATTTCCCTGCACTCGGCACAATGGCGCACAGCTGGGTTCAGCTTTTTGACTCGGAATATGACGCGTTTGCGGCATATGCCAAGGCATACCCGAAGGCGTGTACGCTTCTGATAGACACGTACAACGTTTTAAAATCGGGACTTCCGAATGCCGTGCGCGTTCACAGAGAAATCCTGGAACCTATGGGCTGCAGACTTGAGGGTGTGAGAATAGACAGCGGCGATATAACATATCTTACAAAAAAAGTCCGTCAGTATCTCGACCGCGAAGGTCTTAAAGACTGCAAAATCGTTATTTCAAACTCGCTTGACGAGTATATTATAAGAGAAATTCTTGCTCAGGGCGCGCAAATTGACAGCTTCGGTGTTGGCGAAAGGCTCATAACTTCAAAATCCGAGCCGGTTTTCGGCGGAGTTTACAAGCTTGCGGCAATCTGGAGAGACGGAAAAATGATTCCCAAAATCAAGGTTTCCGAAAACGTGGAAAAAATCACAACACCCGGCTTTAAGCAGGTTTACAGGCTGTTCGACCGTGAAAACGGAAAAGCAATAGCCGATGTTATGACGCTTCATGACGAGGTTATAGACGAAAATGAGCCTTACGAGCTTTTTGACCCCGAGCACACATGGAAACGCAAAACAGTTTCGGGCTTTACGGCAAAAAAATTGCTCTGCAAGATTTTTGACCGCGGAAAGCTCTGCTACGAAGAGCCGAATCTTTCGGATATCAAAAAGTATTGCGCCGAGCAGATAGACACAATGTGGGACGAGGTTCTGAGATTTGACAATCCTCACGAGTATTACGTGGATATGTCTCAGGATCTCTGGGAGCTTAAAAACAACATGCTCCGCGATGTGAAATCGCCTTTATAAAATTGGAGTAAAACTATGCCATTTGACGCAATCGCCATGTCGGCGGTGAAAAAAGAAATAGATGAAAAGTTAATATCGGGACGAATAGAAAAAATTCATCAGCCCGAACGCGACGAGATCCGGCTTATTGTAAAAAACGGCGGCAGACAGCATACGCTGCTTCTTTCCGCTTCGCCGCAGAATCCGCGCGTTCACATAACGGAAACTTCAAAGCCTAACCCAATTGCCGCGCCCATGTTCTGCATGTTTCTGCGCAAGCATTTTTCGGGCGGCAGAATAGTTTCCGTGTATCAGCACGGCTTTGACAGGGTGCTTGACATCGGCGTTGAATGCACGGACGAACTCGGAGACAAAAAGGTAAAACATATAATAACCGAGATTATGAGCAGGCACAGCAATATTATTATTACATGTGACGGTAAGGTTCTCGACAGTGTAAAAAGGGTGGATATTTCAATGTCTGCTTCAAGAACGCTGCTGCCGGGCATTGTATATGATTTTCCGCCGCTTCAGGAGGAAAAAGCCGTGCCGGGCGAGGTCTCGGAAGAAGAAATAAGAGAAAGATTCAAAAGCTTTCCGGCTGATACGGAGATAAGAAAAGCCGTAGTGGCTTCGTTTCGAGGGACAAGCCCTGCGTTCGGCAGAGAGATGGCATGGAGATGCGCTGGCGACACGGGTGCGCGCACGGGCGGAAACGAAGAAGCCGCCGCACATGAGATTTTCGCCGAATTTTCAAAAATATGCAGCGGAAATTATACGTACACAATAGCGCGCGACGGTGAGAAAACCGTGGATTTTGCCGCGTATGATATAACATATTTCGGCGAAAACAACAGAACGTTTTTTGACAGTATGGGAAAAACGCTTGATATGTTTTACACTTCGCGTGACGCGGAGGACAGAATGAGGCAGAAAAGCGCCGCAATACGAAAAACCGTTTCCAACGCGCTTGAAAGGTGCAGAAAGAAACTGGGTCTTCAGCAGGAAAAGCTTGCAGAAGCCGAAAATGCCGATAAATACAGGCTGTACGGCGATTTGATCACCGCAAATTTATATGCGCTTTCGGGCGGAGAAAAAAGCGCTCTGCTGCCAAACTATTACGAAGAAAGCATGCCGCTTATTGAAATTCCGCTGGACAGCACAAAAAGTCCGCAGAAAAATTCGGCAATGTATTACACAAAATACAGAAAGGCAAAAACAGCACAGGAAAAAGTGTCGGAGCAATTGCGGAAAAATCTTGACGAAATAGAGTATCTCACTTCTGTCTCAGGAAGTATAGATATAGCGGAAAGCGAGAAGGATCTTTCCGAAATCCGCCGTGAGCTTATTTCCGGCAAATATATAAAAGAAGACGTTTCGGGTAAAAAAGCAAGAAAAAAGGAAACGCCTTCGGCACCGCTTGAATTTGAGGCTGACGGATACAAAATTTATGTGGGCAGAAACAACAGGCAGAATGATTTTGTAACTTGCAAAATAGGGAAAAGCTATGATATGTGGCTGCATGTAAAAGACAGCGCGGGTTCGCATGTCGTCATAAAAAACAAAGGCGAAGAAATTCCGCCCGAGGTTACGGAGCGTGCGGCATCTCTTGCGGCATACTACAGCAGCGAGAGAAATTCCAAAATGGTTCAGGTTGATTATACTTTGATTAAAAACGTTAAAAAACCTTCCGGCGCGGCGCCGGGCAAGGTTTTTTACGAAAAATACAAAACGGCTTATGTTGCGCCGAAAAATTTTCTTTAATTCAGTCGCCGTGAAGAGACGGAAAGGAGATTGTTATGACTTATACCGAGAAATTTGAAAAATGGATAAAAAGCGATAAGCTTGATGAGAAGAGCCGCGCGGAGCTTCTTGCAATACGCGGAAACGAAGACGAGATGAAAATGCGCATGGAGCGCGATATGGAGTTCGGAACCGGCGGTCTGCGCGGGATTATGCGCGCAGGTTCAAACGGAATGAACGTTTATACCGTAAGGCACGCAAGCTGCGCCCTTGCAAAGTATTTAAGCGACAATAAGCTTTCGGGCGGCGTTGCAATAGCGTTTGACAGCAGAAACAATTCCGCTCTGTTTGCAATTGAGGCTGCAAAAACGCTTGCTTTTTACGGAATTAAAACGTATATATTCGATTCTCTCCGTCCCACCCCGGAGCTCAGCTTTGCTGTCAGATTTCTAAAGTGCAGCGCCGGAATTGTTGTCACGGCAAGCCATAATCCGAAGGAATATAACGGTTATAAGGTGTACGGGGATGACGGAGCGCAGGTTGTTTTCGAAGCGGCGGACGCTATTATGAAAAACATGAACGAAACAGATATTCTCGAAGACGTGCATACCGCAGACGAAAAAGAAGCGCGCGAAAAAGGACTTATAAATACAATAGGCGCCGAGGTTGACGAAGCTTTTTATAAGGCTGTGGCAAGCGTTGCAATAAATCCCGAAGTCATAAAAAAAGCAAATCTTTCGTTTGTATATACGCCGTTTCACGGAGCGGGGAACATACCGGTGCGCGAAGTGCTGCGCCGCGCCGGTGTGCAGAACATCGAGGTTGTAAAGGAGCAGGAAATGCCCGACGGCAATTTCCCCACAGTTAAAAGCCCGAACCCCGAAAACCCCGAGGGTTTTGCACTTGCCATAAAGCTTGCAAAAGAAAAAAACATAGATCTTATTATAGGAACCGACCCCGATTCGGACAGAGTCGGGCTTATAGTGCGCGACAAAGACGGAAATTATGTTCCGCTGACAGGCAATCAGACGGGAGCGCTGCTTGTAAACTACGTTCTTTCGCAGAAAAAGGAAACGGGAACTTTGCCTCAAAATGCGGCAGTTATAAAAACAATTGTCACAAACGAAATTTCGGACAAAATCTGCGCGCATTACGGAGCGGACGTTTTCAATGTTTTGACGGGCTTTAAATTTATAGCCGAAAAGATTAAAGAATTTGAAGAGAGCGGTTCTCATACATATGTTTTCGGCTTTGAAGAAAGCTACGGTTATCTTCCCGGAACGTATGTAAGGGATAAGGACGCGGTGGGCGCGTCACTGCTTATAGCCGAGATGGCGTCTTACTATAAGCTGCGCGGCATGAGCGTGTATGACGGGCTTTGCGAGCTTTTCGAAAAATTCGGTCACTTCGGAGAATGGGTAGACAATATTTATTTTGAAGGCGTGGACGGAATGGAACGCATTGCGGCCATTATGAACAAGCTTCGCGAAAACGCGCCTGATATTGTCGGCGGCAGCCGCGTTGTGCGTTACTCCGATGTTTTGAAGGGCGTAACTTATAACATTCAGAACAAAACGGAAGAAAAACTTTCGCTGCCGTCTTCAAACGTTCTGCGTTTTGTGACGGAGGACGGCACGTTTATAGCGTTCAGACCGTCCGGCACGGAACCTAAGTTTAAAATATATACGGGTTTTGTGTGTGATGACCACGAAACGAAAAAAGAAGCGCTTAAGAAAGATATATATGCTCTTATAGGCCGTTAAAACTGCAAAACTATGTATTTCTTTTGATTTTTCTCAAAAGAAATACATAGCACAGTGTGTGCGATATTGCCGCTCATACCAAATGCAACAAAGCTAAATCCGCTCTTTACAATCTGCTTTCATTTATATGCAGAGAAAAAATATCGAATCCGAAAAGCGTTTCTTTCCGATTCGTAACGGAATTGAGTTTCTCGAAAAAGATATGTTCCGCATACGTATTTTGTAGTATAAAAAGAGGCTGCGGCAAAACTAAATTGTTTTGCCGCAGCCTCTTACTTTTCTAAAGTTTTGTTTTTTATCTGTTGAAGAATGCTTTGTATCCTTTGTATGCCATATAAACATCAACCTTACTTGAAATCTCATAAGGAGAATGCATCGAAAGAAGCGGAACACCGCAGTCAAGCGTATCTATATTGAGATTTGCAACATACTGCGAAATTGTGCCGCCGCCGCCGAGATCGGTTTTTCCAAGCTCGGAGGACTGCCACAAAACCCCGTTTTCATTGAAGAGTTTTCTGATTTCTGCCATAAGTTCAGCAGAAGCATCGGAAGCTCCGCTTTTGCCGCGTGAACCTGTGTATTTCACGATTGCAACGCCGTGGGAAGCGCGCGCTTCGTTATTTTTTTCCATTACGTTCGGGTAATTGGGGTCATGCATTGCGCAAACGTCTGCCGAAAGGCATGTTGAATATGCAAAGCAGCGTCTTAAAATAATGTCGCTGTACGGAGGGCAGACTCTCTCGGCAATCTCAGCCATTATATCTTCAAAGAATCTGCTTTTCATGCCCGTTACGCCCATGCTGCCGATTTCTTCTTTGTCTACAAGCAGGCATACAGCCGTTTTTTGAGGGTTTTTCGTTTCAAGAATGGCTTTCAGTGAAGTATATGCGCACACTCTGTCGTCCTGACCGGCACCTGCTATAAAGCTGCGGTCAAATCCCGTGTCTTTTACGGCGGAAGCCGGAACAAATTCTATTTCCGCACTTAAAAAGTCCTCTTCGCAAATGCCGAACTTATCGTGGAGCAAAGCTAAAACAGCTGCCTTGTAAGGCTCTTTTTCTTCTTCGTCATTTATGGGCATGCCGCCTACAAGAATGTTAAGCGACTCCGCTTCAATAGCTTTTGAAAGCGTTTTTTTATACTGCTCGTCCGCAAGATGGGGGAGAAGATCGCTTATTGTGAAGGTGATATCGTCTCCTTCGTCGCCTATTGCAAATGTTTCCGCAGTGCCGTCCGCCTTAATTATTTTTCCGTGCATTGCAAGCGGAATTGTAGGCCACTGATATTTTTTTATGCCGCCGTAATAATGCGTTTTGAAAAATGCCATTTCGCTGTCCTCATAAAGGGGCATGGGCTTTAAATCCAGACGCGGCGAGTCTATATGTGAGCCTATGAGATTTATGCCGCGGTGGAGCGGCTGCGTGCCTATAACGGCAAGCATTATGCCTTTGCCGCGGTTTACGGCATAAACACGGTCGCCGGGCTTTAACGACTTTGTCTCCCAAAGAGAGACAAAGCCGTTTTCTTTTGCTGTTTTTTCGGCGAGAGCGGCAAACTCACGCTCTGTTTTGGCGCAGTTTAAAAAATCTTTATATCCGTCGCAGAAAGCGAATATTTCGTCTTTTGATGTTTTGTTTGTTTTCCAACCGTTTTCGTTTTTGTAAAATAAATCACTCATTGTCTTGCCTTTCCGCAGATTCTTCCTGCACGGAAGCTTCGGAGCCGTCTTCGTGTACGGATTTTATAACCGCGTCAAATTCTTCGCCGGTCAAAACTTCCTTCTCGATTAAAGCCTGAGCAACAGCTTCAAGCTCGTCTCTGTGAGCTTTTAAAAGCTCCTGACACTGCTTGTATGCGTCGGCAATAATCTTGTCTATTTCTTCGTCTATGAGAGCTGCCGTAGCATCGGAATATTCCTGTGCGTGGCCGTAGTCTCTGCCAATAAATATCTCTTCGTTTGAACCGAATGTGCGTGAGCCGAGCTTGTCGCTCATGCCGTATTTCGTAACCATTTCGGTTGCAACCTTTGTTGCGCGCTGAATATCGCTTGAAGCGCCTGTATTGATTTCGCCGAAGATCATTTCTTCGGCAACTCTGCCGCCCATCATCGTTACGATATCCTCAATCATTTCGCGCTTTGAAATATAAGCCTTGTCATGGTCGGGAAGAGACATGGTAAATCCGCCCGCTCTTCCGCGCGGAATGATGGAAACCTGGTGAACTTTATCCTGAGTTTCAAGGTTTTTGGAAGCCACCGCATGACCTGCTTCGTGATATGCCGTCTGCTTCTTGTCTTTTTCCTGAACTTCTCTCGATTTCTTTTCGGGGCCCATAACAACCTTGAGCATTGCATCGTCAAGATGATGCGGAGTTATTTCGGTTAAGTTCTCTCTTGCGGCAAGAAGCGCCGCTTCGTTTAACAGGTTTTCAAGATCCGCACCCGTAAATCCGTACGTTGTTTTTGCAATGACGGACAAATCAACATCTTTCGAAAGCGGCTTGTTTTTGGAATGAACCTTTAAAATTGCAAGTCTCGCCTTCTGGTCGGGATAACCCACGTAAACCTGGCGGTCAAATCTGCCGGGACGCATAAGTGCAGGGTCCAAAATATCCGCTCTGTTTGTTGCGGCGAGGACTATAATACCTTCATTTGCACCGAAACCGTCCATTTCAACAAGGAGCTGATTTAATGTCTGCTCTCTTTCGTCGTGACCGCCGCCGAGACCTGCTCCGCGGTGTCTGCCGACAGCGTCAATCTCATCTATAAATATAATAGACGGCTGATTTTTCTTTGCCTGTTCGAAAAGGTCTCTCACTCTTGATGCGCCGACACCGACAAACATCTCGACAAAGTCACTGCCGCTGATGCTGAAAAACGGTGCGTTTGCTTCGCCCGCAACAGCTTTCGCAAGAAGCGTTTTACCTGTTCCCGGAGGGCCCACCAAAAGCACGCCTTTAGGTATTCTGGCGCCGAGCTCTATATATTTTTTCGGATTCTTTAAAAAGTCTACAATTTCGCGAAGCTCTTCCTTTTCTTCCTCGGCGCCTGCAACATCCTCGAACATTTTTTTGTTGTTCGGATCAATCTGCGCCTTTGCACGGCTTTTTCCGAAGGACATCATTTTCCCTCCGCCGCCCTGCGACTGCTGCATAAAGAAGAACCAAAAGACAATAAATATAATCACTATAATTATTGTCGGCAAAATCGAAAGCCAAATCGGCATCGACTGCGGCGGCACCATTGTAAGCTTTAAGTCTCCGCTTGCCACCTGATCTTTAATCGTATCGCCGACATGCTGATAAAGTATATCGACAGAATCAATTGAAACTACTATTTCTTTGTATTCCTTGCCTTCTCTTGTTTCGGGTTTAGAAAGTTTTGCCCTTACAAGCTGGTCCTCAACATACATTTCGGAAATTTCACCGTTTTTGAGATACTGAACAAAATCGGTAAATGACACTTCAAGGTCGCTTCCGGTATTGAGCATGGTGAAAAGAAATGCAATAACTATGAAAAGCAAAATGTAAAAGCTTATGTTTTTAAAAAACTTAGACAAGCAACACGCCTCCTTCCGAGTTTAAATTCTGCGTTATGAAGTAGTTTACCACATATTGCCGCTATTTGCAAGCGACTTTACAAAAAGTTAACAATAAATCAGTTTCCTTCGTACACTTCCGGCTTGAGCACGCCGACATACGGCAGATTACGGTATTTTTCGGCATAGTCAAGGCCGTAGCCCACAACAAATTCGTCAGGAATATCAAAGCCTATGTAGTCGGCGTCGATATCAGCCTTGCGGCAAGCCGATTTATTTAAAATCGTGCATATCTTAACGTCTGCCGCACCTTTTTGCAAAAGCTGTTTTTTGAGGAAGCTGAGCGTTAGGCCGCTGTCCAGAATGTCCTCTGCAATAAGCACGTGCATTCCGCGTATGTCACGGTCAAGGTCCTTGCGTATCTGAACGACGCCGCTTGTTTTTGTGGACGCTCCGTAGCTTGAAACCACCATAAAGTCAATCGACGCGTCAATTGTGAGCGCGCGCATAAGATCCGCCGCAAAAATAAAGCTGCCCTTTAAAACGGATATTACAAGAAGATCTTTGCCGTTAAAGTCTTCCGAAATTGCCGCCGCAAGTTCCTTTGTTTTATCGTGAAGCTGCTGCTCCGTGATAAGTATTTCTTTGATGTCCTGATGCATTTTTGTTACCTCGTTTCTTAAAAATCTTTTTCATCTGTCAGAATGCCGAAATAAAGCGATTTTCCGCCGTGCGGCGTATGGCGCGAGTCGGCAGCCGCAGCACCGACCGCGGCAATTTCGTTTTCTTCGGCAAGAATTGGAATAATCCGCCTTTCGGAAATCGGAATTTTTCTGTCGCTTAAAAAGTCTTTAACCTTTTTGTGTATGCCTGCGTGAACGAATCTGTCGCCGTTTCTGCGTGCGCGGACAGTGTATTTTTCCGAATAATCGAGTTTGACGCTCGGAACCGGAGGCTTTTTTTCGGTAAGAAAAACCGTTATTCCCGTTTCCTCTATATACAATTTGCTCTCGGGGAGCAATCTGTATTCATAATCTTTATAATCTTTTTCAAATCTTAAAAATAATTTGTCGTATTCGCGTATTGCAACGCATCCGCACGGGAAAATATGCTTTTTACCGCTCGGCTTTGAAAGAAGAGACATGCATGCCTCTATATCGGCATTTGTGATGTCGGCGCCGGCAAGCGAGCACGCATTTGCGATTGCGCGTTTTGCAAGCGGTGCGGGAGCGCTTTTCAGAGAATCTATGAAAAGCTGTGCACCCTGCGCTGTTTTCCGTGCGGCAAGCGGCGCCGCCGCGTTTTGCATAAATTCCTCATCGGAGCGCAGAATCATTGATGTTTTTAAAAACGAATCGCATAGAGACGGGTTTATTTTCATAAGCTCCGGCATAATGTGATGCCTTATAACGTTTCGCCTGTAATTATCGGTTTCGTTTGTTTCATCAAGATTCCATTTTATGCCGTGGAGGTTTAAATATTCAAGTATTTCCGCTCTTTCGAAAAACACAAGCGGACGGAAAACCCCGTCACCGCGGCACGGCGGTATTCCGCAGAGACCGCGCAGAGCGCTTCCCCTCAAAAGGTTCATAAGAAGCGTTTCGGCATTGTCGTTTTTGTTGTGAGCGGTGTAAACGGCTTTAAAACCCGTTTTTTCGCGCACTTCATTGAAAAATATATAGCGCTCGTCTCTGCCGCAAAGCTCCTCCGAAATGCCTCTCTCATGAGATAGCGCATGAAGGTCTATTCTTTTTAAATAAAAATCCGTATTATTTTCGGCACAGAAATCGCGCACGTACGTTTCATCGCGCAAAGCGGTTTCTCGTGCGCCGTGGTTTACATGGGCGCAGCACAGCTTTATGCCGCGCTCATCCCGCAGCCGCAGAAGCAGATGCAGAAGACACATACTGTCCGCACCGCCCGACACCGCTGCAATAATTCCGCCCGCCGTGTCCATGGAATAATCGGAAACGGCTTTTTTAAATTTTTTGTAAAGCATATGGTTCTCCGCTTTTTATCAGTGATTTGTATCAAGTTCAAGATACGTTGTGATTTCGCCGCGCCAAACCATCGGTATTACGCCGGTGGAGCCGTTTCTGTGCTTTGCCACGATACATTCGGCAAGATTCTGCTCTTCGGGCGGCAAATCATCGTCGTTCTTTCTGTTTAAGAAAAGAACAATGTCGGCATCCTGCTCGATTGCGCCGGACTCTCTGAGGTCCGAAAGAATGGGGCGGTCGCGCGTTTCGGAAGCACGGCTCAGCTGTGAAAGCGTTAAAACAGGCACGTCCAGATCTTTTGCAAGTATTTTCAGCGAACGCGAAATATCCGCTATTTCCTGCTGGCGGCTGTCATGTCTGCCGCTTGCGGCAATGAGCTGAAGATAATCTATTACAACCATGCCCAAACCGTGTTCAAGTTTAAGTCTGCGGCACTTTGCGCGCATTTCGTGCGCCGTGATGCCGGGAGTATCGTCTATATAAATCGGCGCTTTGAGAAGCGTTGCAAAAGCGGACGATATTTTTTTGAGATCTGCCGCGTTTACATCGCCCGTGCGGATTTTGCGGCTGTCCACCATGGCGGCGCTCCACAAAAGTCTGTCAACAAGCTGTTCTTTTGACATCTCGAGACTGAAAATTGCAACGGGTTCGTTATTTTTTATTGCAACATTTTTGGCAAGGTTGAGCGCAAACGACGTTTTTCCTATACCTGTTCTGGCGGCGAGTATGATAAGGTCCGTCTTGTGAAGGCCGCTCATAAGTTCGTCAAACTTCGGATATCCCGTCTGCAGTCCCGTAACTTTGCCGCCGGCTTCGCGCACTTTTTCAAGATTTGCAATATTGCCGGGCAGTATATCTTTAATGTGAAAAAAACTGCGCTGTTCTCTGCCCTGAAGTATGTTGAAAATCTTTTGTTCGGCGCTGTCAAGCACCATTGAAACCTCGTTTTTTTCATCATAGCACATGCCGGTGATGTAGTTTGAAGCTTCTATAAGTTTGCGAAGCACCGACTTTTCTTTAACAATATCTATATAATACCTGATATTTTGCGTTGTGCTTACGCTCTCTGTCAGCTGAGCGAGGTACGAAATACCGTTTATAAGATCAAGTTTGTCGCCGAGCTCGTCCTTAAGCGTAATGAGGTCTATGGGCTTTCTGTCGTTAAACAGATTTAAAAGCGCGTCAAAAACAGCTTTGTGCTGCTCAAGATAAAAATCATCCTGCGTGACCGATTCTATGGCTTTTGTGAGCGCGTCCGTATTCAAAATCATGCTGCCCAAAACAGCCTGTTCCGCTTCAAGGCTGTACGGCAGTGTTTTTCCTGACGGTGTTTCCATTGTTTTTCTCCTATTCAGCTTCTATAACAACTTTTATTTTTGCCGATATTTCGGGGTAAATCTTAACGTCAACTTCCGTTGTGCCTATGGTTTTGATTCCGTCGCCCACGGAAAGCTTGCGTTTGTCAACTACAACGTGCAGTTGCATTTTAACGGCTTCCGCAACGTTTTGCGCCGTGACGGAGCCGAAAAGCTTGCCGTTGTCGCCGGCTTTTGCGGTGAGTTTTACGGATTTTCCGTCAAGCTGCGCCGCCGTTTTCTTTGCGGCCTCGATTTCCTGCTCTTTGTGGAAAGCCGCCGCGTCTTCTTTGCCTTTGTAATCGTTTATTGCCGATTTTGTGGCTTCAACCGCAAGTCCCTTCGGAAAAAGGAAGTTTCTTGCATAACCGTCGCTAACGTTTACAAGCTGACCTTTTTTGCCTTTCCCTTTAACATCGCTTTGTAAAATTACTTTCATGATAAAGTCATCTCCTTATTTATTTGAAAATACGCCGTACAGCAAAGCTGTCAAAAACGCCGATTGAGAGGAACGCAAAGTATATAAACGTTCCCGCAAATCCCGTTAAAAAGCCCAGAAGCAGCACGGTATAAATTATTATTCTTACGGCTTTTTTAACACCGCGTATGCGCAGAAAGCGATTGAACGCCGAAGTTCCGCAGGCGGCGAGAACAGCCGAAATAACAGCAATTGCGTTTAAAACGATTCCGCTGCCGGAATCGAAAAGGCTAAATACTATAAGCAGCGAAAATATAAGCGAAAAATACATATCCGCATGAAGACTGTAGTAATGCGGGAGCGTATCGAAAAATATTCCCGAGTGTTCCCCGACGGTGCGCGCAATGCCGAAAACCGCATATGAAAATAACATTGAACATATTATAAGAATCGATGGCAGCATTAAATCAAGCTGAGCCGCAAGCGCGTCAAGATACGGGCCGATTCGTTCTTCCTGACCTGGTGGATCAGCCTGGCCATCCCGTCGGCGTCGGGCTGCTCGGCTGCTGTCGGCAGTATCC
>USAP01000019.1 GCA_900552775.1 uncultured Eubacteriales bacterium
CGCAACTACGAGCGTCAGCTTGACACCGCCTACAAGTTCATGAGGGAGCATGGCTACGACGCCGTCAAATCAGGTTATACCGAATACGGACTGAAAAAGGTTGCCGACAAAATATTCGATTATGTGTTTGCCAATATGAACGACTTGTCCGGCTTTTTTGCGAACTGCCTTAACGAAATAGGTAAATATAAAAGAGAGCTTCGATTTATTTACCAAATGGCGGCAAGCCCTGTTTACGGCGAGAAAATTCGGGAAAAAGGACACGATTTCAATTTCATATACGACAAATATACGCATAAGCTGTCCGGTGTGCTTAGCTGTGACGAAGAAATTCTGAGACCGCTTGTATATCTTTTCATATCGGCAGTCCTTGACTATGTAATATGGGAAGAAAAAGAAAAATCACAGCTTCAGCTTGATTTCATCTATTCCGCTCTGCCGGAAATGGTAAAATCACGGCGATAAAATCAGAGAAATATATGCAAATATATTTGAACAACAAAAACAGGAGGTACAACCAAAAATGAAACTAAAACGGATAACGAGAATCGGTGCGCTTGCGATAGCTGCCTGCCTTGCGTTTTCGTCACTTCCCACCCTTGCGGCGGAGAATGACAAAATCGAGGTAACGCTCACAGATGTGACCGC
Organism: uncultured Eubacteriales bacterium; assembly: GCA_900552775.1. Classification (GTDB taxonomy): domain Bacteria; phylum Bacillota; class Clostridia; order UMGS1883; family UMGS1540; genus CALCLY01. The sequence continues at coordinate 649 of USAP01000019.1, forward strand.
AACCGATACAACCACCCAATATGGCGAGGCAAAAATAAAGGTGAGCATAGCGGGTGCAAGCGGAAACATAACCGCCATTCAAAACTCCTTTGCCTTTGATGGTATGGACTATAAATCGGCACAGTTCTTAAAGGGTGAGGACAATCCCCCGACAGGCACTTGGGTTACAGCAAATGCAAAAAAAGCGAATGCCGACAAAAAATTTACTTTGGGAATTTCATATCCTTCAGGTATTTCTTTCGGAGATAGCGAAGATGTGTATATCATCACATTCTCCGGCGAACCGGGCGATAAAGTAACGCTCAATGTTGCAGACAATACATTTTGTGTGAAAGACGGCAACAAAATTACTGCTTCTGCCGGCACATCGGGAACGGCAACAGCGAGCGATAAAGGTAACAAAAGTGCAACAGCCACTGTAAAACTTACTATGGATAAGGTTACAGGCTTTGACGCATCGGCAGATACGGGAATAACGCTTAAAATTACAAGCGAAACCACAAAGGGATATGTAATCACCACCACACTCAGCAATACTCCCGTGCAGGAAAACGGACACCGTGAAAGCACGGATATTCCGACATTTACCATAACAAATGATGTCCTCGGCGGTGATACCTATACGGTTGAGCTTATCGGAGCGGGCTATGTTACATACAAAAAAACAGGAGTAACATTTGACAAAGCACTTGAAATCACAAATGCAGACTTCATTCCCGGTGATGTAAACGGTGACGGAAAGGTTGACGCAGATGACAAAACGCTTGCGGAAAAATCGCAGAACGAAGAATTTAACGCAGCTGCCGACTTTGACAGAAACGGAAAAACCGACTCGGCGGATATGACCGTGTTTGCCGGTATAGCAAGCAAGACAACTCCGGCAAAAATGAGCAAGCCAACCGTTACGGGCGGTACAAAGAAAATAACCGTTAAATGGACAAAGGCAACAGATGAAAGTGTGACAGGCTATACAATTAAGTACGGTACAAGCAGTACAAGCCTTTCAAGCACAAAAGAAATTGACAAGGCTGACACAGTAACGACCGACATCACAAGCCTTTCTGCAGGCACAACCTATTATGTTCAAATTGCCGCAAAGAACGTAAGCGGCACAGGCGAATATTCCGACATAGCAAATGCTAAAACCAACAGCGACTCCACGCAAGGCGGCGGAGGTGGCGGTGGCGGCGGTGGCGGCGGCACAGGCGGCTCCGGTGGAAGTTCCGGCGGCGGTTTTTCCGGCGGCGGTGCAACAACACCCGGCACAACAACACAGCCGTCAACGACCGAAACCTTTACAGACCTTGCAAATCACGCTTGGGCAAAGGACGCAATTTATACATTAAAGAATAAAGGCATAATAAGCGGTGTCAGCGATACCGAATTTGCTCCGGCAAATAACATTAAACGAGGAGATTTTATACTTATCCTCACAAGAATGTTATCTGTAAACGATACATTTACCGAAAACTTTGCCGATGTTCCGGAGAGTGCATATTATTATAACGCTGTCGGAAGTGCCAAAGCGGCAGGTATAGCACAGGGCAGCGGCGAAAACTTTATGCCGGAAAACAGCATTACAAGACAAGACCTTATAACTCTTGCCTATCGTGCTTTCCTTGCAAAAGGTTATATTACCGAAACAACCGACCTTACATCACTTGACACATTCGGTGATAAGGACAGCATTTCCGACTATGCAAAAACCTCTATGGCATCAATGGTTAAAGCCGGAATTATTCAAGGTGCAGACGGCAATGTAAACCCACAGGGCAATGCAACAAGAGCCGAGGTTGCCGTTATGTGTGCAAGACTTTGTGAGTTGATGAAGTGATGGAACAGGGCGAAAACGAAATATTTTTGTACGGTATTCTGTTAGCTCCGCTTATCGTTTTATGTGTTATTGCTGTTTATATGAATATCATTCGCCCCTTTTCAGAGGGCAGACGATATATAAAGGCGGAAATACACCGTTCTTATAACGAAAGCGAATACCGTTATTGGAAACGGGAGTTGAAAAAACCTTACATATCACAGATTCCGATTTTGGGGAAATATATTGTAAAGCATATGCGATAATTAGCCGGCGGCACCGGATAATTATATATCATTTTTGGGGGAAACTCCATAGTTAAAGAAATTGTGCTCGGTAGATTTAATCGGCTTGGCAAGGAGGGGCGGCATAAAGCAAAATCGAACGGCACACAAATTTTTCAGAAAGAAGGAAATTAGAATTATGAAAGGTAAAAAACTTTTGGCAGGGGTGCTCTCTGCCGCAATGGTACTCGGTACTATGGCGCTTCCGGTTTTTGCGGATGGTGAAACCGATGTTTATGCAATCGGCGCGGGACAAACATATGAAACTTTTGCCAATGCATTGGCTGCCAATGATACCGATTCGGACGGCGTAATCACTTACAAAATTTACGGCAAGGTAGTATTGCCGGACGGCGGAATCAAACTCGGAAAAGACGGCATAACAACCATCAACTTTACAAAGGGTTCCGAAGATGCCGAACTTAGTTTAGAGGGTACGGGATTGAACCTTATAGGATTTGACCACGCAGCAGACCTTAAAGAAATAAACTACACAGGCTTAAAGCTTTCGAGATTAAACGGTTCTTGGGTGGGCGATGCTGCACATCTTAATCAATTTTTCACCACAACAATAAGGACAAATCCCGACGGCATCGTAACCTACACAGATTGCACATTCCCGAACGGAAGCGGCAGCAACACATACGGAAAAACAGTTTACAATAACTGTATATTCAGCAATGAAGATGCCGGAACAAAATACAATGTATGGATTCGCGGCGGTGAAACCGAAATAAACGGCGGAACTGTAAAAGGAGCTGCCGGAATAAAACTTTACTCTGACGATTCTACAAAAGTATTTGGTGATACAAAAATTGATGGTGTCAATTTTGAAGATATTACAAAGAAACCGGCAATTGTTGCTACACAGCAAGGCAAAATAGAAATCAAAAATTCAACGGTTTCAAATTGTGAATATGGTCTTATCGCAAACGAAAGTAATCAAGGTGCTGCTTTAGCAGACATTACGGTTGACGGTAAAGCCCCTGCTTATGTTTCGTCTGTAGACGGCAATTTATATACAGAAACAAAATATGCTGAAAAAGAAGCAAATGAAAAAGGCAAAGTTGCCGATGCAATTGTAGCTATGGTTGAAGATAAGTATTATACTTCCATTGATGAAGCTGTTGCGGCAGCTCAGGCAGCAACAACCGATAAATGGAGCATTGCTAAAATCACATTGCTCACAAATGACGCTCTTGATATTTCCAAAGGTCCGGACAACTACGTTTCTTACAATATAACGAAAAATGATACTGTTGTTACGGGCGAAAGAATTGCGGACGATGCGCATAAAGATTATTATAAACTTACAAATGCATCTAAGCTTTACATTCCTGCCGATGTAAACAGCCTTATTTTGGAAAATGTTAAAAACCTTTGCAGCATTGAAATTGCAAAAGGTGCTGACGTTACATTAAAGCTCAATGGAGACAACGAGTTAGCCGGAAACATTTTTGTTCCCGAAGGTGCTAAACTTACGATTGAAGATATAACCGCAGACGGTACAGGCAGACTTGCGGTATATAATACTGCAGACAAAAAATACTTGCCCGGAATGAATGCTTTCGGTGCCGGTGACGGTTATAGCGCAGCAATTGGCGGAAGTCAGACACAGCCCGGCGGTGAAATTGTTATAAAGAGCGGCGAAATTGAAGCGTATTCCAACTATGGCGCAGCAATCGGCGGTGGTCAGCAAAAAACCGCAAAGGTTACAATTCTCGACGGAAAAATCAAAGCGGAAGCAAGCTACGGCACAGCAATCGGCGGCGGTCAGCAAAGCACCGGTGATGTAACAATCAGCGGCGGTGTAATTGACGCAAAGTCGGATAGGAGTGCTCCGATTGGCGGCGGCAATCAGGCAACAGGAGATTCAAATATTATCATATCCGGCGGTGATATTACTGTTGCAAGAGATTTCGGTACAAATCTGTTCGGTAATTCAACGGGAGAGCCTGCCGGCGCAAAGATTTCCGGCGGTACATTCAGCGAACCTATTCCGGAAAATATATGTGCGGACGGCTTTAGTGCAAAACTTGTAAACGGCAAGTATGTTGTTGACAACAGTGCAGACACAATCGGTCTTAAATTCAACAAGCACACTGATGATGAAAGAGTATATGACATTGTATTAAACGGTGAGGGCAAAGACATCAACAGACTTAATGCTGCTGAATTTAAGTTTGACTTGTCAACCACCAAAATGACATACGATATCAAAGCCGCTGACGGAATGGCTCTTATTCCGCAGGAAGATGGAAAATACGAATTCCATTTTGATGGCAAGGACGCTATCGGCGATGCTGACAGCGGTGCTGAAATCGTAATCGGTACGGTTACATTCGACGGATATGACACATTCACATTCAAGGCAACAGCGGGTAGAGCAACAGCTACAACAACAAGCGATAACCTTGTCTCTGAATTTGTTGTCGGCGGTGCCGGCGGAAAAGGTACTTTGAATATTGATGGCGATGACAACAAAATTGAAGATGAAATCAAAGTTCCCACACAGATACTTACAATCAATGTTCTTACAAACCACAATGTAGGTAACAATGTTGCTGCTTATCAAGATATGACCGTTGCAATCTCCGGCGGTAATCTTGCAGGCAATGTTTTGACTTACAAACTCGGCAACGACAACAGCGATGTAACCGTTGCAACAAATGTTAACGGTGATGTTACATCTTATCAGATTAAGACAGAACTCGATCAAAACAAGCTCTATACCGTAAACGTATCGGGTGCAGGTTACAGAACAGCTCGCTATACCGTAACAATGAACGCCGACAAGACATTGAGCGTTTGGAACAACGTTATGTCAAACGAGGTTACAGTTGTTGACGATACAAAGGCAACAACAAACTTCCTCGCAGGCGATATTGTTAAGGACAACAGCATCAATATCTATGACCTTTCGGCAGTAGTTGCATACTTCGGCACAGAGATGGCAACAAATGAATACAACAAATATGCAAAGTATGACTTAAACCGTGACGGCAAGATAGATATTATGGATATTTCTATGGTTCTTACCTCTTGGGGCAAATAATAATGATTGGCAATTAAATAATCGTCAATCATTAAGGGGCGGCGGAGTTTCTCCGCCCCTCTTTCAAAACACATAAAGCATAGGTTTTATGTGTTTTGAAAGAGGAATAATACTCTAACAAACGACTTAAAACCGAACAATATATTTATGCAAAAAAGGAGAAAGCCAAAAATGTCTAAAAAAAGAATACTGTCATTTATATTAACAATGGCAACGCTATGCACACTGATACCGGGTAACATTGCTCTCGCAGACGATACTTCGGATAAAAAAAGCCGCAGTCTGTATATTCACGCACAGGGCGAAAACCCGACAGCTACCGTAACGGGAAGTACGATTTATACAGATGAAAATGCTGATGTTTACTTTGCCGTAGACAACCCTAACAAGGGACTGTATGAAGACGGCGAGCATAAAGAGCCGCAGTATGATATGAACGGTTACAGTGTGACAATTTATTACGATCCAGCATATTTGGCTTTGGCAGACGGTGTTGACTCCCAAAGCCCCATTGACTGTACCGTTCCCGACAAAAGTATTTCAGCCGGAGATACGGGTGAATACGGATATTATAAAATTCGGCACGGCAGCGAACAAAACATAAGTATAGACGGCAAAAACTATAACTCGGCATATATCACCGTACTTTTCAGCGGTAAATATCTTCCGCAGAAAGCGGATGATGCTCTTTGGTACAACCTCTGCAAGCTTCCGCTTAAACCGAAAAAAGCGGGAAGCACAAGGGTGCTTTTCGACACCGAGGGCAGAAGCAATTATTATGACGAAAAAACAGGTCAGTACTGCGAGGGGCTTGAGCTTTTCGCAAAGGACGAAAGCGGCGAACTTGAAAATCAGACCTTTAGCTGTAATCCGATAAACGGCGGTGTTTACAATATCACAATCAAGGACAGAACAAGACCGGGTGTGCCGACGGCAACTCCCGAAAGCGGAAGCTATACCGAAACACAGTATGTTCGGCTCTCCGCCGAAAGCGGCTGTGAGATATACTATTCGACAGACGGAGGAAACAATTATCAGCTTTATGACGATGCCCACCCCATCGAGGTTGTTACCACAACCACAATCACCTGTTATGCAAAACGCATAACCGATAAAAAGGAAAGCTCGGCAATAAGCTATACATACAGAATTATTCCGAAAATGCCTGTTCTTTTTGTAGGCGATAATACAAAGACAAAAATACCGAATATTTACAGTGAACACAGTGCGTTCAAAGTTTATGTGTCGGACAAAGACATTTTTGATGATATTGAGGACACAAACACGATATACTATACATTTTCGGATATATCTGCCGAAAATATAACCTCCTCCGACGACCCCGAAAGCGGCTGGACGGTAATTCAAAAGCAGAGTCCGTACATAGATATTGACAAAAAGCGGACTGTGCGACTTGTGACGGTGAACTCATCGGGCGAAATATCTGATGTTTCGGAATATCATCTCGGTGTAAAGCCTGCAAAGGTAACAGCAGACAAGCCATCGGGAGATTATGCAAAGCCGATAAGCGTAACGCTTGAAACCGAAACAAGAAATGCCGCTATATATTACACCACAGACGGCAGCGACCCTATCGCATACGGAACGGAGTATATTGCACCTGTTCCGATTGCAAGAGATACAACGCTTCGTGCCGTAGCACTTTATGACGGACTTTGGAGCGAAATTTCATCATATTACTATGTTTTCACAGGTTATGATGATTATTATATAGACGCATTTTACCCGTCGGGCGTGTATGACGGCGAGGTGAATGTAACACTTACGGCAAACAACCCCGATATTTCTATCGAGTACAGTACAGACGGCGGAAACACTTGGAAGGAATATAACAAAACGCTGACCTTCGGCGAGGACACGGAGCTTTATGTCCGTGCCGTTGACAAGGACGGAACCCCTCACGAAAAACAACAGCCGCCTTTCACCTACACGATAAGACCTCAGCCGCCGAAATTCGTGCCGGAAAGCACACAATTTACACAGCCTACCGAAATATCTGTTTTCTGCCCCGACAGCAACGATGAAACCAAAGACTGTTATGAGCTTTATTACACTACGGACGGCAGCGACCCTCTTACAAGCGGTACAAGAAATAAGGCGGAGAACGAATACAGTACGGCGTTAATCACTATTTCCGATTACACAGTTGTAAAGGCTGTTGTCATAAAGGACGGAAAAACGGCATCACGCACAGTTACACAGACATATGATATTGTAAATAAAAAGCCGGCAAGACCGCTTACCACCCTTTCTCCGGGCAGCTATACAAGAAAAATCGGTGATGATGTCGGATTTTCAACGAAGTTTATGCCTGTGGCGAACGGAACGGAAATTTACTACACCATAAGCTATGACGGCGGTTTTATGCCCGACCCAACACCAAACGGAACAGATACAATAAAATATTCGGACGGTGCAGACATAGAAATCAAGGGACATACGATAATAAAAGCGGTTGCGGTAAATATATTCGATGCGAAAAGCGACATAGGCATATTTGAGTATATCGTAACCCCCGAAGCCCCGAAAGCGGCGCCGTCGGCAACGGTAAGCGGAGATCTCCCTGTTGTTCCGATAACGGCAGTTAAGGGCAGCACCGTGAAATATGAAATAAACGGCTTTACAAATGAATTTGTATACGTTGACGGAAAGTTTTATCTTGACACAAAAACAGGAAACGCATATAAAGACGAAAATTGCACCGAACCTCTCGGAACGCAAAACACAGGCACGTTAGCCGCCCCTGCCGTATTGAATATCAAAGCGGAGCTTGACGGAATGGAAAGTCTTGAAAATCGCTATACATATAATGTGAGTGATGGGGATATTTTAGCAGCTCCGTATGCTGACAAGGAAACGGGCGAATATGAGGAAATAAAGGCAGACGAAGAAAACAATCTTTTGCATATTCGTTTGTATTCGCTCAACAGCGGTGATACAATTCAGTATTCAACAGACAACGGAGCAACTTGGAACAATTACTCCGATACGGTTGAAATCAAAAATGATACAGTGCTTCAGATACGAAGCGAAAAAAACGGCAATTACAGCAAAATTGTAAGCTATGTATATAACTTTGTGCCGCTGGCACCGATTATCACTCTCCCATCGGGACGATACTTAAAGAGCGAGAATAAGTTTACAACAATAAGCCTTGACGAGCGTGTGCCTACCGATAAGGATTATACAATTTGGTATCGTGAAAACGGCGGAAAACAAGATGTTATTTATACTAACGGAAAAAGATATATCGACCACACAATGTCCTTTAAGGCGTATGTGAAGAACAACGAAACGGGCAGAGTAAGCAAGAACACAATAAACTATTACATCATCGAACCGGAGGGAGCCGTAACCGGCAGAGTTTATATCGGCACTCCGTATGATGTCAGCCGAATAAGTGCAGATATTCTCGATACGGGAGAATATGCAAAGGGTATCAAACTGAAAACATACAGCTCTGATACCGTTATACACTATTACTACTCCTACACACAGGAGGGCTTGCAAGGCAGCGTTCAATCTCCCGATGATATGGTTTATGACAATATGCCGATAATGGTAAACAAAGCAATGACGGGGATTACCATAACAGCGTGGCTGACCGACAAAAACGGAACGGAAATCACAGGCAGCAAGGAAACCTTTGTAATCGAATTTGTGCATCTTAAAGTGCCGCAGACCTCTCTTGGCAGTGATAAGACAGAGTACACAAGCGGAACAAAATATACGATAATAAACGACTATCCGGCGGATAATAACATACTCCTCTACTACACCACAGACGGAACCGAGCCGCAGACGAGCGACACAAGAAAGCAATATGCGGGTGAGGAACTCAGCATAACAGGTGCGGTGACGGTGAAAGCGGTATATTTCAGTGCCTGCGGAAAATGCGTAAAGTGCAAGGACGATAAAAAAGCCGAATGCTTAAACGGTGTTTACGGCAAAGTCGGCACATACAGATACACTGTTCCGACTATTATTCACACAGGCGGTGGCGGTGGCGGCGGTGGTCGCACAATCGACAAGACAAGAAAATACACAAAGGATATTTTCGGAAACGAACACCCCACGCATATAGGCTACATCAACGGCTATCCGGACGGAAGCGTTCAGCCGAACGGAAATATAACAAGAGAGGAAATAACCTCTATCCTCTACCGTATCGTAAATCACGACTACGAAAAGCCGTTTATTCCGACAGGCGATGCTTTCCCGGATGTTGCGGAAAATCGTTGGTCGGCACACGATATTGAATATATGTCGGACAAGGGAATTATTCACGGATACCCCGATAAAGAATTTAAGCCTGCAAATAATCTAACAAGAGCCGAATTTGCTGCTTTAATCAGCCGATTTGCAAAGCTTGAAAAGACGGACGCAGAAAACCCATTCCCTGATGTTGATTCATCACATTGGGCATATGATGATATATTAAAGCTGAGTGCGTCGGGACTTATGCAGGGATATGAGGACGGAACCTATCGCCCCGAAGATATGATAACCCGTGCGGAGGTTATGACGGTTATCAATAAAATCTTAGGCAGAAACCCGTCGGAAAGCTATGTTAAGTCGCTTGATTACAACCCGTTTACCGACCTTGTGAAAGATAAGTGGTACTACACCGCTGTTCTTGAAGCAACGGTCACTCACAATTATTATTTGGATGATAGCGGACTTGAAATCAAATGGGAGGACTGTAAGTAAAAACATCATATGTTGTCGGGAGCAGCAATGCTCCCGATGCTTTGGTGAAGGGAGCTGAAACTAAAATGAAAGAAATATTGATATTTTTAGGCGGTGCAATGTTCGGCGGACTTGTAACCTTTATTGCATTTTGCCTAATATGCGCAGGACGAATGAATAAAGAAAAATAACGGGAGTGATAGAAAAATATGTTCAGACGAAAGCTATGCCCGCATTGCAAGACGGGAAAACGCACATACGAGCTTGACAGCAAATCTCCGGAGTGTCCGTATTTGGGCTGCCATAACGGAAAGAAATGCGCTATGTATGTGCCGCTTGAAAAGGAGGAGAAAAACGGCTTTTTAAGGCGTTTGTTCAGAAAGGGTAGTTGTGTACCCCCCCCCGAAAATTTGAGCCTTATACGCTGATTTGAAGCCTGTTGCAATGGTATTGTTTTGCAATGGGCTTTTATAAAAATCACAAGATATTCAAGCTAACGAGAATTGTATGTAAAAGTTGTGCAAACTGATGAAAAATGACCTTTTATATTGAAATTTTCTTAAAAATGTGGTAAAATATCATTAAATAAGATACATAGATGGGAGTAATAAATATAGACGGTTACAGTTAAATACGGAGGACAGCAATATGATAGAACCAGTTTTTTACGGCAAAGGGATATGTAGTGTTTTTACACAGCGTATTTCTTTGCCTTTTTTGTTACAAATTAAAAAGACATAATTATGAACACTGAGAAGGGAGAGAATTTTATGCACAGATTTAATAAAGTTATATCATATTTTCTGACCGTATGTATTCTGTCGGCAAGCCTTATATCCGGCAATATGCTATCGGTATATGCTGAAAGTTCAGCTACGGAAACTGTATCGGAAATTGAAGAAACATCTAAACTCAAAGACGAATTAGCAAGCGACACAGACAACTCGGAGCTTGATGTAAAGGTCATACATCAAATAAACGACGAGCAAGATACCGTTTTTGAGGGCAAGCTGAAAGATTACGATAACGGCAGATGGGTAAATATGGACTTTTCCGATATTAACTTTTTCGTTATATTCGACTGGGACAGTATTGAAAACGAATCAACATACATTATACCTAAGTCAAACGATACGGAAATTGTAAGTGATACGGATATACCCCAACCGTCTGATGAAAGCATTAACGAAGTCTTATCAAGCGGAGCTGCTTTGACATCGCAAAACAGCAACATACATTGTGATGTCAATTTGATGTATGACGGAGCGTATTCCGAAAAAGTCATAATTCGGAACAAGGAGCTTACCGTTCCGGTTAAAATCACAAACAACGGCAGCACAGATAAAAATGTTGTCTGTTATATAGCGGAATATGATGAAAACGGAGTGCTGCGAAACACAATAGCCGGTTCAACCGTTACAGTTGCAAAAAACAAATCTGTTGCAACACAAGTAACAAAGGTGTTTTCACAAAACACAAAGACAGTTAAGATTTTTGTGTGGGATTCAGAAACATTGCAGCCGATTACGGGAGCAATAAGCCTTGACGAAACTGAACAGGACTATTACGCAAATACAGCAGCCGAGGCACAGGAATATGATATTTCTTATCAGATAAAAGGAAAAATCAATACTGCAAGTGATGTTGATTATATAAAGTTTGTGCCGAAAACAACCGGCGAATATACTTTTAACTGTATCAGCACAACCAATGCGGTAACAGCTTTGTATGGTTCAAATCAAAACATATTAAAATCGGCAACGTCAAGCTATAAATGTTCGCTTACGGCAGGACAAGCATATTATTTGAAAACAACAGGTAATATCGGAGGTTATGTTTTAAGCGTTCAATATAATGTGCCGAGCGAAGCGGACAGCTTTGATGTATATAAATTTGATGTCGATACGAACATATACAAAAAATCAATAAAGGACACTTGCGATAGTTTGTATTATTCCAACAAGGGCTTGGCAAAGCAGATGTATGACGAATATGAGGATATATTGGGCAATGAAGCGAAGTTACATAGATTACCCGACTTCCTTTCGGATCATCCGAAAGATTTGAGCAACTTTGATGATTTGCTTAACAGGTATTACGGAACAAAATATGAGGACTTTGCGGCGGTCAGACAAAAATATATTGACCTTATAGACAGATATGCGGAGCTTGCAAACAGTGCATCGAGCAATACATCCTCTGCTGTATCTTCCGAAATTGCGGAGGATATTAGCAAAGACACTGTGGACGCAACTCAAAATGAAACAACCGATAGCGAAATTATACCCGACAACGAGCCGCATCCGATTATAGGAAAATATACACCGCAAGTAAAATATCGTGAAAATATCGAAATCGGCGATATTCGTCCGGGCGAGGAAACACAAGCAACAAAGGCAACACCGTCGCTTACAGTAACAAGTAAAACAACCACTTCAATTACATATAATGCAACATTTCCATATTCAAGTGCAGAAGGCAACGCAATATATCTTGTTGATTTTAATAAAGCGGATGGATTAACCGCAGAATATAACGCATATGGATCGAATGCTATATATAGGTCAAGCGGAGAATATACCATAAGCGGATTACAACCCGGTGGAATATATATACTTGAAATGCTTTGGTCAACAGATGGTGGAAATAGTTACGGTGGAGAAAATAGCATTGATCGTTTTGTTCAATTACCTAATAACGCATCAGAAACATACAAGACATACTATGGCGGCAGGGTTGCGGCAAGGATTGAAACGGCAGATCGAGCTTTAGCCTCTGATTCAGCTATTAACGCTTGGGTCAATAATATGGACAAAGCATATAATGCGTATAAAGATTTAACCGGTTATACTCCGTATAGATCAAGAAAAATTGAAATGTGTTCCACAAGAGATAATCTAAATGATATTATGGGAATTAAGGACGGAAAAAACTATTGGACTGTCATTTTCGGATATTATTCTTGGGGTTCAACGGCATTTCAGCACGCAAGAGCGTTTTATCAAGGACATTTGCGGCGACTGTCAAAAGGTGATTGGGGAGATACTCCAATGCACGAATTAAGTCACGTTTTTGATAATGATAAATGGAACTTTGATGCGGAAACTTTAGCACAACTGAAATTATATTATGTAATTTCAACGCTCAATGCAAAAGTCTATCGCCCTGACAGGTATGATAACGATAGTAAGGGTTGGTACACCGGCGATAACTATTACACGCTGCTGAGAAGTGACAGATATTTAGATAGTTATGATGAGTCGTTCGGAAACGGAACATATGCGTCAGAGGGCTTTGCTTCAATTTTGATAGATATACAAAAAAAGATTGGTTGGGATGCCTTTAAGAAAACATTTAGGTATTTCAACAGTTTATCAAAATATCTGAGTGACGGCGAAAAACTAAAACTCTTTCTGACAAAACTCAAAGATTACTCCGGCAAAGATGTATTGGGATATATCAGCAGTCGAGATACACGAATTATAGAATCGCAATTCGGTATAGATTTGGAGTATGTAGAGCCGGAATATCCGAAAGTGTCCGGCGGCAGCGGCGGTGGCGGTCGTTCTGAAATAAATGTAGATAAGGGCAATTATTCTGTATTTCAATTTATGCCGACAACATCGGGAAACTATTATATCTATACATCGCCGTATGCAGGCAGCGGCGTAAGCAATGACACATACATTGAAGTGTATACAAACGCTAACCTTTCCGGAACACCTATTGCATCAAATGACGATTATGACGGCGGACGATTTTCAAAGGTAAGCATTGCAGCAACCGAAAATACAACTTACTATATCAAGGTGCGGCATTATGCAAGCGGTCAACTTCACGCAGAACTGAATATCACAAAAGACGCTCCCGTGCAGCCGTTGACTTTGGACGCTAATCAAGATATAATAACATCAAGCGGAGAGTTTGCGTTATTCAGCTTTACACCTGATAATGTAGGTGCATATAGTTTTGAGGTCGGAAACTATAACGGTGGCACAACGGCATACGATACATATATAAAATTGTATGATAACATAAGTATGACGAAACGGCTCGGAAATGATGAAAAGAAAATTGTGGCTAATTTGCAAGCCGGGCATACATATTATCTGCAATTCAGTGGCTTTCTTATGAAATACGCACGGGGGCGAATATCGGTGTCGCAGGGTCAAACGCTACAATTTACAAAACGAAACGACAGCAGTTTTATATATGTAAACAGTCCGGAGTATTTGACGAGAGTTGATATTGTTGACGATAGTTGCCATACTAATTCGTCAAGCTCAAATATTGGAATACAGCCATATATGAAGATTTTTGAACAGGAAAATGTGACAGGTAAAAACACATATTACCAAACACATACAGCGTGGTGGGGCGCTGAACCGGGTATATATGAACCTAATGCAAGTTTCTACATAGATGTAGATTTTTATAATCCTACCGGAAATGCAATAACAATTTCTGTAAATAACTTGGCATACGGAACAGAATATAGCGTGTTGGAAAATTATTATAATGGGAATGGAGTAGATACCGATATTATTGTTCCGGCATATAGCCATAGGCTTTTGTTTGAAACGCTAAATGCACCATTGATAATGTCGCATCCAGGTCCTACTGTTGGTGGAAACGGTTGGGACTGGTCAAGACACCGCTCACCGATAATTCTGTTTGATTTTCAAGTGAAAACAGGAAATATTGTTATAAGTTCATTAGCCGCATATGACAATAGAAATCTCTATTTGCGTGAAGGAAGCAAAAACATCATAGACAGCAGTGGCGGAATAACAGAAAATGGTGAGGTTATATCAGATTTGTCCCAAAGACCGAATGAAACGGACTTATATGGCAAAATGAAAGGTATTGCAAAAAATGAATCAGCGTGGATAGACTCGAATGTTGAGCTTGTAATAGATGATAACACAGAACTTGGAACGCCTATACCGCTGACATTAAAAGATAGATATTATACATATGGAATCGCTAATCCGAAATGGTCTTGGAAATCATCTATAAATCCATTGAATGATGCGTGGGACGGTGTTCTCACAATGTTGCCGAACGGACTGCATAAATTCAAATATCATTACAACAACACAAATAGAC